>JAUIME010001009.1 GCA_030433195.1 bacterium | reverse complement strand
CCAAAACTCATGCACAGGCCGCCGAAACCTTGATGGCGCTGATGGGACCTGCCTTTGGCGATGTGCCCGCCCAACGCTGGCGTGAAGAGGTTGAACCGTTCGATTTCGGTGTCTTCGGCTTCGGCCTCCTCGATGCGTTCTTCGAGGTGACGCACTTCGGCTTCGATCTCGTCGGTGATCCAATCGCGATCGTCTTGCTTTGCGCCTTCGAGCTCGGCGATTCGGGAACGAAGGGCGGTCACCTCGTCGCGATGCTCTTGCTCGAGCTTCTCGATGCGATTCTTCAGTGCCTCGAGCTCCGAAGCGCTCGGCGGATCTTCCGCGAGCGCGGGTGACGCGAGCAAGGCGATCATTAGCGAGAGGACGGCGAATCCGTGTCGGGTCGATCGTAGCGACCGACGCGAACGGGATGCGTTGCTACTCATGGCCATGGATTCCTTTCCTGGGCCGACGCGCGTCGTGATCATGGCACGCGGCGCGTCGAAGATCTCGTCGTGACCGATTCGCCCGGGCTGTCGAGATCCGCGGACTCTCGTGGGCGGATCTCGCGCGTGCGAGTCGGTCGATCATGGGGAGACGACCGGAGTCATGGAGCCGGTCGTCGACGAGGAGACGAAACCGCGGCGCGGTTTCGTTCAGGAGAGGATCGGAGGAGCGCGAGGAGATCCCGGTCGAGCGGCTGCGCGTTCGGGGCGAGCGATCGACTCCCAAGCCGCGAGAGCGATGGGCTCGAACGCATCGGGCGTCACCGCGCGAGGCGCGGCGGCGAGCGAGCTCGAAAGCGAGCAGATCGAACAAGAGTGTGCGTGCGGATGTCGCTCCGCCGACGCATGGTGATGGGATGGGTCGTCGCAATCGTCGGGGCAGGGCGCGTCGATCTCGGCACCGGGGCCGGTCGTCGCCGGGTGTGCGTTCGAAGGTGCCGCACCGTGCAGGGCGTGCGATCCGCAGCCGCCCGCTCCATGTGCATGGACCGCCTCGACGACGCTCGCTTGCGATGGCACGTGC
>JAUIME010000401.1 GCA_030433195.1 bacterium | reverse complement strand
GGAAAGAACGCGGCCGAGACCAACATCCACCAGAGCGTGTTCCTCGAACGAGCGATCGCGAACGGTGCTCGCATCGTGGTGATCGATCCGAGACGCACGCAGACGTGCGAGCGCGCCGACCTGTGGATCCAGCCGGAGCCCGGATCCGACGGCGCGATCGCGCTCGCTCTCGCGAATGCTCTGATCCGCGGCGGGCACGTCGACCGCTCGTTCGTCGAGCGCCACGTGCTCGGCTACGACGAGTTCGCGCGACACGTGCAAGGTTGGACGCTCGAGCGCGCGGCGCGCATCGCCGACGACGCCGAGCGCGACCTCGCGACGCTCGCCGAGTGGATCGGCACGTCGGCGCCCGTCACGATCAATGCGGGCTACGGCATCCAGCGCTACACGAACAGCGGCCAGACGATGCGCGCCATGATCGCGCTCCTCGCGATCACAGGAAACGTCGGGCGCCCCGGCGCCGGCTGGATGTTCGCCAACCTGCAATCGGCCGTCTTCGACGACGTGAAGGATCCCGTCGCGTTCTATCCGCCCGAGACGCCCGACGAACGCGTGCGCGTCTCGATCTCGACCACCCGACTCGGACGCGAGATGCTCGAACAGCGCGATCCGCCGCTTCGCATGGCGTGGGTCGAACGCGGCAACCCGATCCCGCAGAATCCGAACACGAATCGTGTGCTCGAAGCGTTTCGTGCGCTCGAGTTCCGCGTCGTCGTCGAGCAGTTCTACACCGACACGGCGCGCGAAGCCGACCTCGTGCTGCCCGCAAAGACGATGTTCGAACAATCCGACGTGATCGGCGCGTACTGGCATCCGTACCTCCAGCTCCGCCAGAAGGTGCTCGATCCGCCCGGTGAGGTGCGCCCCGAAACGGCGATCTACCGCGCGCTCGCCCCGCGCGTCGGCATCGAGGCGCCCGACCTCGCCGCGCGTTTCCCCGCGAGCGATGCCGAGGTCGACGCCGTCCTTCGCGAGCGGCTCGCGCCGTTCCCCGACGTCACGCTCGAGCGCCTCGCCGACGGCCCCGTGCTCGCGCCGGGATGCGAAGACGTCGCGTTCGCCGACGGCGTGTTCCCGACACCGAGCGGCAAGATCGAGCTCGCGAGCGACGAAGCCGCGCAGCGTTGGAGCGTCGACCGACTGCCCGACTACCACGCCCCCGTCGAGTCGCGCCTTCGCGAGCGCGAAGCCTCCGGCGCGGCAGCGTCCGCAAGCAAGACACGCTATCCGCTCGTCTTGATGACGCCCAACACGAAGAACCGGATCCATTCGCAGTTCAACAATCTGCAGATGATCCGCCGACTGAATCCCGCGCCCGTCGCCGACCTCCATCCCGACGACGCGGCCGAACGCGGGATCGACAACGGATCGCGTATCCGCATCCGCAACGACCGCGGGCGCCTCGAAGTAGCCGTGCGACTCGATCCCGGCATCCGGCGCGGCTGCGTGTCGCTCACGAACGGCTGGTGGCTCACCGACGGCGGCGCCGTCAACGTGTGCTCGGACGATCGCGAGACCGACCTCGGCCACGGCGCGGCATTCCACGACAACCTCGTGGAGGTCGAGCCCGCGTGACGCAGAAGAGCTTTCGCTTCGACGCGAACCGCTGCACGGGATGCCAGGCCTGCGAGATCGCGTGCACGATCGAGAACGGTCTCGACCCGGCGACCAGTTGGCGAAGCGTCGAGACGTTCAACGCGGCGCACCTCCCGACCGCGCCCGTCTTTCATCTGTCGCTGGCGTGCAACCACTGCGTCGAGCCGCCGTGCATGGAGCACTGCCCCGCGCTCGCCTATTCGAAGGATCCGCACACGGGCGCGGTCACGGTCGACGAGGCGAAATGCATCGGCTGCAAGTACTGCACGTGGGTCTGCCCTTACGATGCGCCGAAGCTCGACGCCGACCGCGGCGTCATCCACAAGTGCACGTTCTGCGACCACCGCCTCGCGCAGCACCTCGAGCCCGCGTGCGTGACGCTGTGCCCCACGGGCGCCCTCGGCTTCGGCGACCACGAGCTTCATGCGCCCGAGCCCACGCACCTCGGCTTCCCACGCACCGGCCTCGCACCGGCCATCCGATTCTCGGCGCTTCGCAACCCGACGGGGGTTCTCCGCAGCGCGGACGACTCCCCGATTCGACGCACCGAAGACCCGGCCGCCGCCGACGCGACCGAACGCCCCGCCGCCCCCTCGGCCCGGCACGCCGCCGCGTCGACGCTCTTGCCCGACGTGCCGTCGAAGATCCGGCTGCGTTCGGAATGGACGCTCGCGACGTTCTCACTGATCGCCGTCTTCTTGTTCGCCTACGCTTCCTTGCCCTCGAGCCGCGGACCGCTCCTCGGGATTCCGGGCGCCGCGGTCGTCATGCTCGGGCTTGCAGGCATGGCGATCAGCACGCTTCACCTCGGACGCAAGACGCGTGCGTGGCGCGCGATGCTCAACTGGCGCCGATCGTGGCTCAGTCGCGAGGTGATCCTCTACCCGACGTTCTTGGGCTTGCTGTCGACGTGGATTCTCACGGGCGCGTACTGCGAGGTCCTGCGACTCACGTCGGTCGGTCTCGGGCTCGCGACGCTCTTCACGATCGACGCCGTCTACCGCGTCACGCTTCCGAAGCGCCCGTGGTTCCACAGCGGCCAGGCCCTCGTGTCGGGCGTTCTGCTCGGCACGGCCGCGGCGGGGGTCCCGACCGTGGCCATCGGAGTCGGAGCTTTGCAAGCGACCGTGTATCTCGCGCGAAAGCTCCGATTCGCACGCGACGGTCGACCCGTCCGTCCCGTACTCGGCGCCGTGCGCCTCGGCCTCGGGCTCGCCGCTCCGCTCTTCGCATGGCTCGCGGGAGCCCCGGATGCGCTCGTCGCCGCGATGCTCGTCGTCGGCGTCGGGATCGATCGTTGCGAGTTCTACACCGAGCTCGAGATCGCGAGCCCGGGCCGCCAGATGCACCTCGATCTCGCGGCCGCTGCCACGCACGCTTGATCTCGACATCCCTCCCGAAACGCCGAGAGGCGCCTCGTCGGAGGCGCCTCTCGGATGCAAACGTCGAAATCGACTCTGTCGGGTGTCGTCGGTCTTATCGAAACGGATGCTCTCGCTCGGGCTTACTCGGCCTCGATCTCCGCGAGAAGCGTGTGAATCGCGTCGTCGAGTTGATCGCCGCGCACCTGCTTGTAACGGATCACGCCTTCGTGATCGATCACGTAGGTGGTCGGCCAGCCCTTGACGTTCCACTTCGTCGCGATGGGACCGTTGGTGCTTCCGCCGTCCCAGAACGAACGCCAAGTGATGTTCTCCTCGGCCATTCGCTCCTTGAGTCGCGCCTTGTCCTGATCACTGTTGACACCGATGATGGCGAACGGCTCGTTCGCCAGATCTTTCACGAGCGACCGCTCGTGAGGGTACATGGCCCGGCAGGGGCCTCACCAATCTCCCCAGAAGTCGAGGAAGACGACCTTGCCGCGGTAGTCGGAGAGCTTGAACGCGACACCGTCGACGTCCTTGCCTTCAATCTCCGGAGCCATCTTGCCGACCGAGAGGTTCTCGGCTTCGAAGATCGCGCCCTCCGCGGAATCCGCGAGCTTGCCGCCGCGCATCCCTGCGACATCGCTGAACTCGTCAATGACGCGACGATAGAGCGCAATGGCCTCGCCGCTTGCACCGCTGCGCGCCTTGCGTTCGGCGAGAGCGAAACAGGCGTTCCCTTGAACGTCGTGGTGCGGGCTCTTCTCGAGGATCCTCTCGAGCGTCGCGTCTACCTCGCGTCCTTGGCTGTAGATCATCGAGAAACAAACCGGACCGAGCGCCGGCGAATCGATGTGGTTCTCGATGAGCTTCTCGGTCGCGATCTTCTTCTCGCGTCCTTGCTGCACGTTCGTGACGATCCACGAGAGAGCCTCGACGACCGCGGGGTCGCCTTCGTTCTCGATCGCGATCGTGAGAAGTCGCGGGGCGTATGCGTCAGCCTTCGGTAGACTCTCGGCGACGAGCTTCTTGCGCTCCTCGTCGGTCTCGGCCTTCTGATACACCGCCATGAAGTCCTGCATGGCCTCCTCGAACTCCTTTTGGATCGCGGCGATCTGGTCCTTCACGCTCGAAGCGTTCGTCGCCGTGTCCTGCGCGAAGCACGCGCTGGAAAGGAGAATCGAGAAGGTGAGCAAGAACAGGACACGTCTCGTCATGCTTGCCTCCTTCCGGGGATTGAAGAACACCGTGCCGACACCCGATCTGCACGTCGTTCGAGATTCGTCGTTCATACGGGACTCTCTCCGAGGAGTTTGCTTCAATCGGGAGCCCCGCGTCCACCCTCTGGCGTCTATTTCTCGCCGCCGGGGTCCTTCGAGCCGCTCTCGGCGCTCTTCTAGGGCTTCTCGCCCCCGCCCTTGTCCTTGTCGGCCTTGGACTTCCCGGCCGTTTCCTCGGACTCGTCGGTGACGTACCCGAGCTTACCGAGACGGTCGAGCGTGCCCGAGTCACGCTTGGAGCCCTTCATGCGGGGGTGCTGCTTGGCGATCTCGACGTTCTCTTGGCCCTGCTTGTCGAGGAGCGGCTTCAGGAACTCCTCGGGCCGGTCGGGCTTGTCACCCGCGACCTTGTTGCGCAGCTCGCGCGGGTCGACCGCGAGATCGTAGACCTCGAGCTCTTCGAGGATTCCCTCGAACCGGTCGAGTTGGATGACGTGCGCGAACTGCCGCACGAGCCCGAGGATCGAGTTCTCTTGGATCTTCGGGGAGTGGATGCGCTTGATGTTGCCTCGCCGCACCCCCGCGCGCGGGATCCCGGTGGGATCTTCGTAGTAGATCGGTCGCTCGGGAATCTGCTTCCCCTCGAGGTACGGCACGAGCGAAATGCCCTGCTGCACGGACGGAATCGGAACGCCGCACAGATCGAGCACCGTCGGCATGACGTCGAGAAGACTCACGGGATCCTCGATGCGGCGCGGCGCGGCGACGCCCGGGATCTTCACGATGAGCGGCACGCGCACCATCTCTTCGTAGAGCGAGTGTCCGTGCGACGCGATCGAGAAGTGGTCGAAGAAGTCCTCGCCGTGGTCCGAGAAGAAGATGATGATCGTGTCGTCGACGAGACCGAGTCGCTCGATCTCTTCGACGAACCGGCCGACGTGCTCGTCGAGGTAACGGAGCGCGCCGTCGTAGAGGCTCTCGATGCGCCGACAGCCGTCGTCGCCGTACCGGATCTGGTCGCGAATCACGAGGTTCTCGACCGCTTCGGCCGACAGCGGCGGCTGCACCGGCCCTTCGTAGTCGGGGTAGAACATCGTGTCGTAGGGTGCAGGTGGATCGTACGGGGTGTGCGCTTCGTACGAGTGCACGAGCAAGAAGAACCGTCGCTCGGCGTTCGCGCGCAGCCACTCGGTCGCGTCGCGGAACGTGCCCTCGACCATCTTCTGCGGACGCTCGGTAACCGTGTCGCCGATCGAGTAGCGATCGAAG
>JAUIME010001008.1 GCA_030433195.1 bacterium | reverse complement strand
ACTCGATCTCGGGGTGACCTTCCTCTGCCATGAGTCGCCTCGCCGTCGCGAGTCCGACGCCGAACCGTTGCACGTAGCCGAGAACCTTCATCGCCTCGGCAAGATTTGGATTGCGGTAGTCCGCGACCCCCGGTTGCCCGAAGTTCTCGTGCCGAACGAGACCGTAAGGCCCCCCGGGACTCGTGACTTCGATGCGATCGTCGTACCACGTGACGCGAACCGGTGCCGTCGTACCCTCGTACGTCCTGTGCATGATCGCATTGCGCAGGATCTGCTGAATCGCTGCGGTCGGGTAGGCACTCCGCCGCTCTTCGCGCGACGAGGATGTAAGGTCCACGGACACCCGGTTGTGCGCCTCCACCTTCTCGTCGAGCCTGCGTATGACATCCGTCAAGGGCCCGTCGATCGCTCTCTCGTCCACGATCTCGTCCGCGAGCGAATCACCATCCACGCGGAGGAACTGCACGAACGCACCCGGGAGAAAATCCCGAACGCGAGGCGCAAGAACCAAGAGCCCCAACACGGTCGGGACCGGATCCTCCACGCTCGCGATCATCTTCGTCGCGGCGAGGCGTTGCTCGAACGACCGATCATTGGCCACCAACGCCTCGGGAGCGATCGCCGATGGAAGATACTCGTTCTCGAATCGTTCGCGACCGAACTCTGCGATCGTAGCCTCACGCACCGGCCGAGTATCGAAAGGGCGATCCTTGTATCGACGCTTCTCGTTGAGGATTCTCTCGTCTTGTGCGCTGGCGATCTCCCGTCGCGGACCCGTTCGGATCCAGATCTGCCCCCTGAAGCGGACGGGTGGCGCGTCCGATGGAGCGACCACGACAGCGGCCACGTCGACGCCTTCGATCGTTCGCTTCTCGACGGCCATCGTCAGGGGCGGAACGATGTTCCCGTCACTCTTGATGTCTGCCAAGGCGAGAAGGAGTTCATCCGTGATCGCCAACCCTGTCGGTGTACCATCGTCACGAGCTCCGACGAAGACGACTCCCGGCTTGCCGTGAT
>JAUIME010000400.1 GCA_030433195.1 bacterium | reverse complement strand
GGCATCATGGGCATCCTGCCCGTGATCCGGCACATTCCCGACCTCTTCCGGCTCGTGCGCGAGATCGGTCGCCGCTTCGACGACGACCCTCCCGACGCCTTCGTCCCGATCGACTACCCCGGGCTGAACCTGGTCCTCTCGAAGATGGCCCGCAAGCGCGGGATCCCCGTGATCTTCTACGTGAGCCCGCAGTTGTGGGCGTGGGGCCCGTGGCGTGTCGGTCGGTTGCGGCGTCGCGTCGATCGGCTGCTCTCGATCCTCCCCTTCGAGGAGGCCTTCTTCGGCGAGCGCGGCATCCCGACTCGGTACGTCGGCCACCCTCTCGTCGACCGACTCACGGACCGCCGCTTCGACGACGCCGCGGTCGCGGCCGTGCGCGGGAACAGCGACGAGGGAGGCCGGCGCGTGCTCGGACTGCTCCCGGGATCGCGCGTGCACGAAGTCGAGGAGCTGCTCCCGACCATGCTTCGCGTCGCGGCTCGATTGTCCGCCGATCGCGACGACGTTCGCGTGGTACTCCCCGCCCCGTCCGAATCGAGCCGCCGAGGCAAGGCCATCCGCGCGATCGTCGCGGCGCTCGAAGCGGAGGGATCGATCGCCCCGGCCGCGATGGCCCCCATCGGCGACCACCCGCACGCGGTCATGAAGTACGCCGACGCGTGCCTCGTCGCTTCCGGAACGGCAACCGCCGAGCTCGCGTGGTTCGGAACGCCGATGGCGATCCTCTATCGCGTCAATCGCTTCTCGAAGTGGATCGCGCCGCGCATTCTGAGCGTGCCGCACATCGGGATGGCGAACATCCTCGCCGGCGAACGCATCGTTCCCGAGTTCTTCTACACCGACCCGCCCGAGGACGACATTCGCGAGACGATCGAATCGCTTCTGTTCGACGAGGCGCGGCGCCAAACGATGCAGCGCGAGCTGGGCAAGGTGCACGATGCGCTCGGCGAACCCGGCGCCTCCGACCGCGCCGCCGACGAGATCCTGCGCACGATCGAGACCTTCCGCGCGAACGCGAACGTCTGACGCCAAACGCTCCGAAAGCGAGCGCCCGATCCGAACATCACGGAACCGCGAACGAACTCGTTCTCAGACGGAATCCGCGCCGGTCGACTCGGGTCCGGACGTGGCCGGCAAGTACGGCTCGGATCGCTCCTGGAAGCCGCGGATCTCGGTGAGGATCCGACCCGCGAGATCGAGCGCGCGCAGGGCGTCTTCTCCCGAAACCACCGGGCGATCGCCGGTCCGCACCGACGCGACGAACGCCTCGATCTCCTTGAGCAGCGGCTCGTGATCGTCCATCGCGATCTGCTCGGCGGAGATGAAGTCCCCGAACAGGAACGCGCGCGGATCGGTGATCGACTTGGGATCGAGCCCGGCGATCGCACCCGAAAGCTCGCTCGGCCCGCCCTTGCGTCGGTACACGGCGCCCTGCCGCGCACCGAAATCGAGCGATGCGTAACACTCGGGCGCGAACAAGCGGATCTTGCGCTCGACCTTCATCGAGACGCGGCTCGCGGTCACGTTCGCCACGCACCCGTTCGCGAACACGAGGCGCGCGTTCGCGATGTCTTCCTGCAATCCGAGCACGCTGATGCCGATCGCCTCGACGCGCTCCACTTCGGAGCGCACGAAGTGCAGGATCAGGTCGAGGTCGTGGATCATGAGATCGAGCACGACGCCGATATCGGACGAACGGAACGAGAACGGACTGATGCGATCGCACTCGACGAAGCGCGGCTCGACGCCGAGCCGATCGATCGCAGCACACGCCGGATTGAATCGCTCGACGTGCCCGACCTGCAGGATCGCGCCCGTCTCGCCGGCAATGCGCACGAGGTCTTCGCCCTCTTCGAGCGTCTGCGTGAGAGGCTTTTCGACGAGGACCGAGATCCCGCGCGACAGGAAGTACGCCGCGATCTCGTGGTGGCTCTTCGTCGGTGACGCGACGCTCACGAGCGTCACGTCATCCGGCAGCTCGCGATAGTCCGCACACCACGGCGCGCCGTAGCGATCCGCGATCGTACGACCGGCGGTCTCGTCGGGATCGGCGATTCCGACGAGGTCGACCCCGGCCATTTGAGCGTAGATACGGGCATGGTGCTGACCCAGATGCCCGACCCCGACGACGGCTGCACGCAACGCGATCTCCTCGACCCGACTCCTCGACCGCCTCGCGCCGTGCGCGCGACACTCGCGAACCGGGTCCGTCTCCGGCGTCCCCCGCGCCGCGCGCTACGCTTGACGCAACGCCTCGCGCGCGCGGCCCTTCACGCCGACTTCCATGTCTTCGTAGAACTCGAGCAGCTCTTGCAACTCGGGCGTCTGGTTCTCCCACGAACGCAATTCGTCGAGCGCTTCGCGTCGCGAGATGTTCGAGTGGTACAGGAAGCGGAACGCCTGACGAATGATCTCGATGCCTTCCGCATCGACACCGGCGCGCTTCAAGCCGACGACGTTCGCACCGCGCACACGCGGCGGATTGCCTTCGACGATCATGAACGGCGGCACGTCCTGGCGAACGCGCGTCATCGCACCGACGAAGCCGAGTCGGCCGACGGTCGCGAAGTGATGCAGCGCCGCGGCACCGCTCACGATGGCTCGCGACTTCACGTGGATGTGACCCGCGAGCATCGAGTTGTTCGCGAGCACGATGTGATCGTCGACGATGCAGTCGTGCGCCACGTGGCAGCACGCCATGAGCATGTTGTGGTCGCCGATTCGCGTGAGGCCGCCGCCCTGCACCGTTCCGGTGTTGATCGTGACGAACTCGCGGACCTGGTTGCTGTCCCCGATTTCGAGGCAGGTGTTCTCACCTCGGTACTTGAGATCCTGAGGTGCCGCCCCCACCACTGCATGCGGGAAGAACTGGTTGTCCGCCCCCACCGTGGTGTTCCCCATGATCGTCACATGATTGGCGACGCGGTTCCTCGGCCCGAGCACCACATCGGGACCGATCACGCAGTAAGGACCGATTTCGCAGTCCTCGCCCACCTCCGCCTTGGGATGAACCACCGCCGTTTCGTGTATCTCGACCATTTCCATCCACGCTCGGATTTCTCCGAGCCTCCTTGCTGGGGGTCGCCGCCGGGCCCTCCCTCCCGAATCGGCGTCCCGACACGTCGAATCGGTTACGAGCCCGGATCCACGAGCATGAACTTCATGCGCGCTTCCGACACGAGGCGCTCGTTCACTTTCGCTCGCGTGAGCACGTAACCGGTCTTGGACTTCAACTTCAGCGTTTCCGCTTCGAGGCGAATCTGATCGCCCGGTGTCACGGCCTTGCGCAACTTCACTCGATCGATCGAAAGCAGCACGGCCGTCTTCTCGGTGTTCTCGAGCTTGCGGAGCAACAACACGCCCGCGAGCTGAGCCATCGCTTCGATCTGTAACACGCCGGGCATGATCGGTTCGCCCGGCCAGTGTCCCTGGAAGAAAGCCTCGTTGATCGTGACGTTCTTCAAACCCACCGCGCGGCTGTGCCCGTCGATCTCGATGACGCGATCGATGAGCAGGAACGGATAGCGATGCGGCAGGATGCGACAGATTTCGTTGATGTCGAGGCCCGTATCCTTCGGGGCCATTCCCTTCACTTCGCGATCGTGCAGCTTCTCCGTGAGCCGCCGCACGAGTTCCATGTTGTCGCGATGCCCGGTGCGCGTCGCGAAGACGCGCGCCTTGAGATCGCGACCGAGCAGGAACAAGTCGCCGACGAGATCGAGGATCTTGTGGCGCACGAATTCGTCTTGGAATCGCAGCTCGTTCTCGAGGACGCGGCCGTCCGAAATCACGAGCGTGTTGTCGTAGTTGGCTCCGAGCCCCAATCCCGCGGCGCGCAGTTGCTCCGCCTCGGACGCGAGGCAGAACGTGCGCGCGGGCGCGATCTTCTCACGGAAGTTCTCCTCCGAGATCGAAACCGCGAGGCGCTGCAGAGGCAACTCGGTCGAACCGTTGTCACGATAGTCGAGCGTGTATTCGATCATGAGATCCGCACCGTCGTTCGGCAGAGCGAACAAGGTGGAATCACCGTTCTCGATCGCGATCGGTTCTTCGAGCCGGAACTCGCGTCGAGGCGACTTGAGGTCTTGGATTCCGGCTCGCTGCAAGCTCTCGACGAACGGCATCGAACTCCCGTCCATGCCCGGCACTTCGGGGGCGTCGATTTCGATCGTCAGATTGTCGATGCCGAGCCCCGACAACGCCGCGAACAAGTGCTCGACCGTATGCACCTCGGCACCGCCGAATTCGAGCGCGGTGCGTCGTTGGCGCTGCCCGATGTGATCGGCGCTGGCACGGATCCTGGGCTTGTGCGCGACGTCCACGCGCACGAACGACACGCCCGCATCGGCTTCCGCGGGAAGGAGCGTCATGTTCGCACGCTCACCGGTGTGCAAACCGACTCCCGACAGAGTGACCGGGCTCTTGATAGTCCGCTGGGATTTTCTCAAAGGAGATGGATCCTCGAAGATCCGTTCGGCATCACGCCTCGCCAGACTCCGTCGTGCGCGACTCCGCACTCCGTTGCCGCTTTCGCGACTCGTGCGGGCCCCACGTACGCAGCGGCCGCGTGCCCTGTGACCGTCGGACGCATCATCGCTCGACGCCCTCCCACTGCCTGCGCCCTACCACCCAGCGCCTTCTTGCTGCTCGCGTCGGAGCAGGCGTCCGAACACGGCAACGGGGCCTCGCCAGGCCCCGTCGTCGCAGCTCCGGGTGCTGCGGGCCGGCCACGCACGGAGCGCGTCCCTGGACCCTGACCCATTGCTGAAGAGCGGGATAGTACATGACCCACCCCCGGGTGTCAACGAATCCAGCCCCGGTATCGGGCCGCCCTCAGCGGTTCAAAACGCCGAGAACTTTTTGCGTAACATCAAGAGAAGGATCAGCATAGATCACCTGACGCAACGTGATCTGGGCCATCATCTCCTCGTCGGTGCGACCATCTGGCGCCTGCCGGCTCATCGCGAACACGGCGTCGAGCCCCTCGGTGCCGGCCACCTTCTCGCACGCCTCCAGGATGTCGCCGTAGAGTTCCTTCCAGCCGGCCGCCTTCTTGGCGTCGATCTGCCGGCGGATCCGCTCGCGGTCGTACTCGACGCCGCGCTGCCGAAGGACGATCTCGCGCTGGCGCTCGGCATACTTGGCCCCGCCGGGCTGCAGCATCTCGAGTTCCTCGATGAGCAGTTGGATCGCTTGCTCCTCCTTGCGCACCGCGTCGGCCGCGGCTTGGAACTCGGCGTTCAGACTCTCGGTGAGATCGGCGTTCTTGTTGTAGTTGTCGAGGACCGTCTCGAGGTCCACGAACCCGTAGTGCTTGGTCTCCGCGGACGCGAAGCGCGCAGGTGCACACATTGCGGTGGGGTACAACCGTCGTTTCTACGCGAGCGTCCTTGAGGCTGAGCGCCGCATCAGCGCTGAAGGCGGCGTGACATCCGTCCATTTTGAGTTTACGGAA
>JAUIME010000399.1 GCA_030433195.1 bacterium | reverse complement strand
ACCATGCGGTTGAACATACTCGCCGCGCCGGGCCCTGTCGACCCAAAACTATACCGACAGGTAAAACATTATCCGCCGTTCGCGCGAAAGCACTACCGAAAAGTCACTTACAAAAGGCGCGCGATCGCTTCGAAGAGGTCGGCGGTCTCGTGCGGGAGGGAATTCATCGGACAATGACCCGCGTCGATCTCGATCGGATCGAGGCCGAGGCGCTCCCGCGTGGCGCGGCGGCTCCAGGCGGGAGCGATCGTGCGGTCCTGCGTGGCGACGATCGATCGGGTCGGCAGGTCCGGCATTTTCGCGAGCGGGCACGGCGGCACGACAAGCGGTCGCGTATCCATCATCTCGAGCGTTTCGAAGAGCGACGGAATCGCGGCCTCGTCGCAGTCGTGGAACAAGAACTCGCGCGCGATGCCTTCCTGTTCGTTCGGATCGAACCAGCGCGCGCCGGCCTCGATCCATCCGCGGCCGAACATCTACGGATCTTCGACGAACTGTTCGCGCACACTCTTTCCGGGCTCGGGAATGACGGCCGCGAAGTAGACGAGCGCTCCGCAAGCCCGCATCCCGGGAACCAACGGGAGGAACGCGCCGCTGAACGAATGCGCGGCGACGATCACGCCGTCGTCGGTCACGTGGTTCGCGATCGTGCGCGCGTGATCCTCGAGCGTCGCCTCCGCCGCGCGCTTCGCCAATTCCGGGCATGCGACGTTGTGGCCGCGCTCGACGAGCACGCGCCGTACTTGCGACCAGCACGAAGCATTCTGTCCCGACCCGTGAACGAGAACGAACGACGCCATGGGTCAGTGCCTCCAGGCGCCCCGTGATTCTTGCCGCACACCCAAGTCGGCCTCGGGAGCCTCGAAGATCAGCCAGCCCCCGCCGACGTCGCTGCCGCCGAGCCCGAGCTTGTCACGCAGGAACGCACGCAGCTCTTCCGCGTGCGACGAGTCGTACATCCCGTGCATGCCTCGGATCATCGAAGTCTCTCCTGATCGATCTTCGTCATCGGCCGACTCGCGCCACGAAGTGCGCGAGCGAGCCACCAAAGAGTGCATACAGACCGAACGAGCTCACGGGGGTGCGTCCGCGCCCCGACGCGGGCTCGACGAGAAACGCCGCCACGAGCATCGCCGCGGCGAACACGAGAAGCCCCGAACCGACGAACTGTGCCCGACGTCGCCACAGCGTCGCCTCGGAGCACACATACGACCCGAGCACGAGGTTCAGCAGCGCCGCGGCGAGGATGAAGATGTGGCGCGAGAGATAACTCGCGTGCCGCGCTTCGCCGAGCTCCGCGAGAGGCGGCTGGTGATACCGCATGTACGCCCCCGAAGCGAGGAACGCGCCGAGCGCGAGCAGACCGACGACGCGGTGTAGCGTCCGCGTTCGTCGCGCGCTCGAGAACGTGATTGCGGCAAGGTCGTCGCGTTCGTTCATCGACGTTCCTTCGTTCGACCCGGGATCACGAGAAATCGCTCGGGCGCTCGAGGCTCACACGACCGAGTCTGCCCGACCGCATGTCGCGCAGCAGCACTTCGGCGGTCTTCTGATAGTCGACCTCGGCGCCACGCATGATGCAGCCGCGACGACGCGCGATCTCGTCGAGGATGTCGATCGGCGCCTCGGGAACACTCTCCATGTCGTAGCGTTCGGCGAGCAAGTGCGGGTAGCGGTCGCGAAGGAACTCCGCCGCGAACAGAGCGATGCTCGGATAGTCCATCGCGCTGTCGCGGATCGCTCCGCTCGCCGCGAGGCGCTGGGCCCCGACTTGGTCGTCGAGCTTCGGCCACAGCACGCCGGGCGTGTCCGACACGACGAACCCCTCGCGAAGCTCCACGCGTTGCTGGCCGCGCGTGAGCGCCGGCACGTCACCGACCTTCGCGATACGCTTGCCACGAAGCGTGTTGATGAGCGTCGACTTGCCGACATTGGGAATCCCCGCCACGAGCACGCGGATGGGCTTGAGCAGCGTGCCACGTCCCGGCGCGAGCTTGCCGCAGGTCGCCGGCAGCTTGCGCACCTCGCCGCGCGCGTGGCACGAGAGCGGCTCGGCGAGCACCCCTTCGCTCGCGTCGAACACCTCGCGCCACTCGGCCGTGACCGCGGGATCCGCGAGGTCCGCCTTGGAGAGGACCTTCACGCACGGCTTGGCGCCTCGCAGCTCGCCGAGCATCGGATTCTCGCTCGACCGCGGAAGCCGCGCGTCGAGCACCTCGATGACGACGTCGATCCGCGGCATCGCGGCTTCGATCTGCTTGCGCGCGCGATGCATGTGCCCGGGAAACCACTGGATCGTCACGTCGATGTCTCCGCTACTGGTGCCATCCGGGCGATCGAGGTCCGGCGGCACCCGCCGGCCGTGGCCCGGTGTCCGATTCTACCGGCTCGACACGGAAGTGCGCAGGATACGTTTTGTGCCGTGACGACTGCCCGTGGGCGCCCGGAAGGCCCCTGACCCCGAATCGAGGATCCCGCAGCGGCCGGCCCCGTAGAATCGCTCCCCGATCGGCCTCGGCGGCCTCGTACGAATCGCTCGACGCCGGGCTGGAGTTCGACTCCCCGTTCATCCGATCGATGATGAGAAGCGCGAAGCCCCCTGAAGTCGGTCTCGACGACCGGAACTTCGCGATCCCACGCAGAATCACGGAGGCTCCATGTCGCACCCAGACTCTTCGCTCGGCGCCACTCGGCGAGCCCGCGCGCTGGCGATCTCGATGCTCGCGCTCACCCTGACGGCGATCCTGACCCCCGTCGCATCCGCACAGCGAACGGCTCCGTCCGGGCCCGCGACGGCAGCCGAGCGCCGGGCGTCGTTCGAGGCGCACCAGGCGCTCGATGCGGCGTCGCCGTTCCGCGGACTCGAGTGGCGCAGCATCGGGCCGTCGATTCAGGGCGGGCGCGTGGTGGACATCGAGTCGGTACCCGAGGATCCGTTCACGTTCTACATCGCGATCGCGTCGGGCGGAGTTTGGAAGACCGAGAACAACGGCGGCTCGTTCGAGCCTCTGTTCGACGACCACGCGACGATCATCTGCGGCGATCTCGCGATCGACCCGCGTGACTCGAAGAAGCTGTGGCTCGGAACGGGCGAGAACAACTCGTCGCGATCGTCGTACGGCGGCTACGGTGTGTACTCGTCGAACGACGGTGGAGAATCGTGGACGCACCGGGGCCTCGAGGATACGGACCGTATCGCACGGATCCTCGTCGATCCGCGCGACTCGACGCGCGTGTACGTCGCGGCGCTCGGCAAGCTCTACACCCCGGGTGGCCAGCGCGGAGTCTTCCGCACGACCGATGGCGGCGCGACCTGGAAAGCGGTGCTCCCGAGCGACGGCTTCACGGGCGCGATCGACCTCGTCATGGATCCGACGAACCCGCGCACGCTCTATGCGTCGATGTGGGAACGCTCGCGCCGGCCGTGGAACTTCGTCGAAGGCGGTACCGGATCGGGCATCTACAAGTCCACCGATGGCGGCGACACATGGACGCGCCTTTCGGGCGGTTTCCCGCAGACCGAGCACATCGGACGCATCGGGCTTTCGATCTCGAAAGCGAAGCCGCGCCGCATCTACGCGGTCGTCGACAACCAAGAGCCGCTCCCCGAAGAGCAGTGGGATCTCGGCACGAGCGCCGTCAACGCGAAGCGCTTGCGCACGATGTCGACGGAAGAGTTCCTGCGCCAGGATCCCGAGGAGATCGACCGCTTCGCGCGAGGGCTCGACGTCGCCGACGACCTCGACGGCAAGAAGCTCACGGCGATGGTGAAGAGCGGCAAGGTCACGCTCGAACAACTGCTCGACGCGCTCGGCGATGCCAACGCGAGCCTCTTCGAGAGCGACATCCGCGGTTTGCAGGTGTGGCGCTCGGACGACGCGGGAGCGACGTGGAAGATTACGCACGACGAACCGCTGCACGACGTCGTGTTCACGTACGGGTACTACTTCGGACAGGTGCGCACCGACCCCGCGGCCGCCGATCGGCTCTACGTGACGGGCGTTCCGATGCTCGCGTCGACCGACGGCGGCAAGACGTTTGCGGGCATCGCGGACCGCAGCGTACACGTCGACCACCACGACATGTGGATCGACCCGAATCACCCCAATCGCATCATCGCCGGCAACGACGGCGGGCTCGATCTCTCGCACGACTACGGCAAGACGTGGTCGCGCATGGACAAGATGGCGCTCGCACAGTTCTACACGATCGAGCTCGACGACGCGCGCCCCTACAACGTCTACGGCGGCACGCAAGACAACGGCACGCTGAAAGGCTCGAGCCGCGCCGAAGGCGGCGACGACTCGTGGGAGTTCATCGGCGGCGGTGACGGGATGTACGTGCAGATCGACCCGCGCGACGGCACACGATACGTCGGCTATCAGTTCGGCTTCTACAACCGGCGCGGACCCGGCGGCGGCGGATCCGTGCGTCCACAGCGCAAGCTGCTCGAACCGGCGCTGCGTTACAACTGGTGCACGCCGATCCAGCTCTCGTCGCACAACCAAGACATCGTCTGGTTCGGCACGAACAAGCTCTTCCGCTCGATGGACCAAGGCCGCACGTGGACCGCGATCAGCCCCGACCTCACCCGTTCCCCGAATCGCGGCGACGTCCCTTACGGCACGATCTCGACGGTCGCCGAGTCGACGCTCCATTTCGGACTCCTCTGGGTCGGTACCGACGACGGACAAGTCCATGTGACGAAGGACGGCGGTGCGACGTGGACCGACGTCGGCAGCGGCCTGCCCGCCGACCGCTGGGTGACGCGGGTCACGCCGTCGCGCGTCGAGCGCGATCGCTGCTACGTGTCGTTCTCGGGCTATCGCGACGACGACATCGCCGCGTACCTCTACGTGACCGAAGACCTCGGCGCCACGTGGCGCTCGATCGCGGACGGCCTCCCTGCCGAAGCCGTGAACGTCGTACGCGAAGACCCGAAGAACGCCGACCTGTTGTGGGTCGGCACCGACCGCGGCGTCTACGTCTCGCTCGATCGCGGCCATTCGTGGAACGCGCTCCCGGCCGCGATTCCGAACGTCCCCGTGCACGATCTGCAAGTGCACGAACGCGATCGCGAGGTCGTCGCCGGCACGCACGGCCGCGGCGCGTACGTACTCGATGCCGAGCCCGTACAGAAGCTCACCGACGAGATTCGTGAGAAGGCGCTGCACATCTTCGCCAAACCCGAACTGCGGCACCGCGGCTCGTGGAGCAGCCAACCGTCGCCCTGGTATCCGAATCCGGACGGTCCCCCGACCACGGAGTTCACGATCTGGTCGAAGGACGGCGGCACGATCCGCGCGACCGTCCTCGACGACGAAGAGAACGCGCTCGCCCGATTCGAGGCCGACGTCGTTCCGGGCGTCGACGTCATCGAGTGGGACCTCCTGCTCGACGAAGCCCTCGCGATTCCCGTCGAGAAGGCACGTGCCGCCAAGAAGGCCGAGGAACGCGCGA
>JAUIME010000398.1 GCA_030433195.1 bacterium | reverse complement strand
AGCTGTCGCGCTTCTCGGGGCGGCTGCGTTACCACTACGATCGATCCGCGCATCCCGAGAAGGGCGCGCGCTACGGTGAGCCGTTCGGCGCCGCCGGCGATGCGGGCGAGGTCGAGATGCCGGCCGTCCGGCGGGCGCGCGCGCGCATCCGCGAGGCCGACACGCCGCTCACGTCCAAAGAAATGCACTTGATGCGCAACGTGCTGCGCTACTTCTCGGCCGCGCTCAAGAACCGCATGCTCTACCCGATCGGTAGCCGCATCATCGACGAGTCGACACGCGATCTCTTCGAAGCCATGCAGGAGGTCTTCCAGACGTGCCGCGTCGTGACGCTGTCGAACGCCAAGGACGACATGCTCATCAACGGCGTCAAGGTCGACCCCCGCAACTTCGTGACCGGAAACCGCGAGTTCCTTCGCCTCCTGCAGGACTACAACATCCTGAGCATCACGATCACGCGCGACGTCGAATACCGCGAGCTCGAGGGCGTGCGCGATCTCCTGTACTTGCGTTCGAAGGAAGACGGCTTCGACCACGAGTTCTGGGACCGGAACCTCGACGAGCGCGAGATCCGTCACGTGAGCATCGACCAGCGCGTGTACGTCGTCGCCGGCCAAGAGACGGGTGGCGACGAGGACGGTGACGGCGGGGCCGACGGGGACGGTGAAGGCGAGGGCGAAGACAAAGACAAGAACGGCGACGACTCGGACCGCATCGAGCTCGACGGAAACCTGCGCTCGATCCTCGACGCCGCCGTGAACGGTGATTGCAACGAGGACATCGCCGCGGTGGTGCGCGAGATCCTGCGGCTTCTCGAGGCGGGAACGCCGCGCGAGAAACTGCTCGGGATCCAGCTCTTCCAAGACTTCCTGCAGCGGCTGTGCGAGCTCAAAGACGACGATCGTGCGCGGGAGATCAGCGAGAATCTCCTCGAGCAGCTCGATCAGGAGATCTCGGATCGTGCGTTCGGGCCGATCGCGCGCGCGCTCGGTGAATCCGTGTGCTCGTTCATCCAACGCGGGACGTACGACATCGCGACCCGCGTGACGCGATACCTGGGACATCGCGAACGCGACTCCGCGCACTCGCAGGTCGTTTCGCGCGAAGCGCGGCGCGCGCTGCACGACGTGATTTCGAGCGCGTCCTTCGATCTCGTACTCGCCGAGCTCTTGTCGGAGGATCCGCGGCGACAGGGCGACGCGCGCGAGATCTTGCTCGGGTTCAACGACCTCGTCGTCGAGCCGCTCATCCGCGTGATCAAAGAGACCGACGACTATCGCACGCGCAAGTTCACGTCGCTGATCTTGCACTCGATCGGGAGCGAGGCCGTCGACGGCGTTCGCTCGGAGCTCGGGGACGACTTGCCGCCGGACCAGTACCGGCGCCTGCTCGGGATTCTCGACACGTTCGATGCCGACTTCGCGGATCAGATCGCCGCGGCGCTATGTCACGACAACGCGTCGATCCGCGCCGAGGCCGCGAAGCTGCTGCGGAAGATCCGCGCCGACATCCACAAGATCCTGCTCGACGTCTTGCGGGGCGGGGCCGGTGGCGTCATCACGGAGGCGATCCTGCAGCTCGGCCGCCTGAAGTCGGCCGAAGCCGCGCCGCTCATCCTCGAGAAGATCAGCGGGGAGGACGTTTCGGATCCGGTGCTCTACGAAGGGTGCCTCGCGCTCGGGAGGATCGGCGACACGCGGGCGGTCGATGTGCTCGTGAAGATCCTCGGTGGAGCGAAGGGGCTGTTCCGTCGCCGGCACCACTCGAGCAAGGTTCGCTTCGCCGCGGCCTGGGCGCTCGCCCAGTTCGACCACGAAGACGCGCGCGATGCGCTGCGCCGCGCACGCCGCGACAAGGACACCGAGATCCGCGCCCTCGTCTCGCGTTCGCTCCAGTAGAGCGTCGGCGGCGCTACGCTACCGGAACAGGTACGTGGCGTTGACGTAGGTCACGTAATCCGGGTGCGCCCACTCGACGCGGATCGACCGCGTGATCTCGTTCGCCTTCTCGACGAGGGAGACGCTCGGCGGTTCGAACCGGTTGACGATCTCGACGGTCTGCGTCTTTTGCTCGTGGATCTCGCCCGCGGTAATCCGATCCTTGACGGAAAGCAGGTGGATGCCGCCGAACGTCACGAACGGTTCGGGATCGAAGCCGCCCTTTTGCGTACGCATCGCCCGGATGCCCTGCGCGGAGAAGCGGAGATCGCGCGGGTAGCTCCACCCCTCGATGACGCGATGAAAGTCGTTGTCGGAGGCCTGGAACACGCGGCCCGCACGCGCGAACGACTCGCCGCCCTGGATGCTTTCGACCACCTTCTCGAGCTCGGCTCGCTTGGCCTGGATCAAGCTCTCACCGTAGAACGCGCGAATCCCCGCGATCGTGACGAGGTCGTCGTTGATCGCCATGGACAGCAGGCGAGGTTCGACCATCTCGGGGTAGGCGGTGCGATGGAACTCGATGGAACGCTCGAGTTGATCGCGACGCACCTCGACTCCGTTGACGATGAACATCACGTCCGGGTCGGACGGCGGATCGACGGGCGGTCGGGCATCGACGCCCGACGGATCGTCCTTGCCGCTGCAAGCCGCGAGGGCGACGGCGGTGACGAACAAAAAGGCCAGCCGCAGTCGGTGCGAAGGGGCGTGGGATCGCGCGAGTCGTTTCATGGTCGTTCGTTCTTCGTTTCTTGGTTCTTGCCCGTCGTCGGGCGGAATCGGTCGGAGGGCTCGGTTGTTCCGTCGCCGAGAATATCGCGCGTCGGCGGGAGCGGCGCCGACTGAGAACGAGCGTCGCTGCTCGGTCCGCGCTCGACCGCGAGAGCCGTATTCAATCAAATGGTCCCGCGGGGTGCCACGGCCAAGATTCTCGTTGTCGTCGTTGTTCGACCTTCCTATTATCGTTGCAATCGTTTGCTTTTCAAGAAGTTGAGCGCGGCTTCGTCGGCTGCGGCGCGATTCCGCGACGCGGCTCGGCAGGACCGCCTCGAGGGCGCGGGACGGGCCAGGTGGACGCGGTATGCGGGCGGACGACGGGTACCGAAGGCGGGGCGGCGGGCGGCCGGTCGCGATGGCGCTCGGGCTCGCGGTCGGGCTCGCCGGACTGCTCGGCAGCATGGCCGGATGCACGCCGGGCTCTCGGGATCCGGGCGCCGAGGGAGCCGTCGATCTCGCGCAGTTCATCCCCGAGCTCGAGGGGATGGTGCTCGTCGCGGGCGGCGAGGTCGACGTCTATGTGCCTCCCGCTCCGAACACGAACAGCGCCCGCGGTCGGCTCCTCGATCGAACCGGCGATCGACCGCCCGGCACGACGCGACGCGAGGTCGTCGAGCCGTTCTTCATGGACCGCTTCGAGGTGACCCACGCGGACTACGCGCGCTACCTCCGCGCATCGGGTCGTCCCGTACGGCCCGAGCTCGGTTACGACGCCGACGGCCGGCCCCCACGCGCCCTTCGCGACTTTCCCGTCACGTTGGTGGACTTCGCCGAAGCCAGCGCTTACGCGGAGTTCTACGGGAAGCGTCTTCCCTCGGTCGCCGAGTGGACGCTCGCCACGCGCGGCGTCGTCGATCGAAACTTCCCTTGGGGGCGCACGTTCAATCGCAACCGATTGAACTGCCTCGAAACGGGGATCGGCTCCACGTGGCTCGTCGGTACGTTCGAGAGCGGCAAGAATCCCGCGGGCTGCTACGACCTCGTCGGTAACGTGTGGGAGTGGGCGTGGATGACGCGCGAGCCGGCGGGGCTGCACGCCATCGTCGGCGGCAGCTTCCTGCGCTCGATGAGTGCGCCCGAAACGCCCGACTTCGTGGAGTGGACGAGCGAGACGGAGTGGAGCAACGAGATCGGGTTCCGCTGCGTGCGCTCGGTCAACTCGGACGTCTACGCGCGCTACCTCGCGTTGTTGCACAGCCGCTGGCGAAGCGTGCGCCTTCGCGCGCTCGACGACCTGTTCGCGCTCGACCCGACCCGTGCGGTCACGACGCTCGAGCTCGTGCAGCGCGGCGACCCCGATCCGTACGTACGCGCCGTGGCTGCGAATCGGCTCGTCAACGAGTATCACGGTGATCGTGTCGACGTGCCGCAACTCGTCGAGACGCTCGCGTCGCAACATCCGATCGAGACGCGGATGCTCGCGCTCAAGTGCCTCTCGTTGCTCGCGGTGGTCGATGCGAACGACTCGCTGCTGAGCGCGGCTTCGGCGCTGCTCGACGTGCTCGAAGAGATCCCGCGCGAGATGGGGCGCGAGCCGCCGCGCGATCCCTCCGCGGTCGTGCCGGGGTACGGCGCGGGCGAGGTCACGCGGGTCGCGTTGTTCGAGGAACTCGCCGGGATCTTCGTGAGGCTCGGCGATGTCGAAGCGCGCGAGTTTCTCGTGCGCCAAGCGCGGCTCGGCGAGTACGAAGATCTCCGTGTCGCGTCGGCCGAGGCGCTCGGTTCGTGGAGCGCGGTCGAGGGAGCGGATTCACCCGAGGTCGCGGGGCGGCTCGCCGACGATCTCTACGAAATCTTCCGGACCACCGATTCGCCCGTGGTGCGCGCGGCCGCGTTCGATTCGCTCGTCGGCGTCCTCGACGACACCGTCGTGCGCGACCGGTTGATTCGTATCCTGCGCGGGCGCGAGCGCGCGATGGCGGGCATCGGCGGTCAGATCGTCGATGCGCGTATCGACGCCGCATACGAACTCGCGACGTTCCCGACGCTCGAAACCGTCGAGGCGCTCGGTGAGGCGCTCACGAACGAGAAGGCGCACGTCGCGTTGCGGCTCATGGCCGCGAACACGCTGTTGTCGATGTCGGTGCTGCGCGATGCGAAGGGCGAGATCGAGCTCGATCCGTATCTCGAACGCCGTCTCGAGTTTCTCGATCGCGGCATGCCGGCCATTGCACGCGTGCTCGATTCGACCGGCCACGACTTGCGTTACGAAGTCGCGGCCACGGTCTCGCGGTTCGTCACCGATATCGACATCCCGCGGCTCGTCGCGCGACGTTGGCTCGATGCGTATCGGTTCGCGCCCTACGCGGCCACCGAGATCCGCCCGTGGCTCGAAGTCGTCCTCGCCGTCTATCGCGTGCAAGAAGTCGGGCCGATCGAGGGCGACCTGCTCGAGTACGTTCGCGAAGGCATCGAACCCGACGAGGCCGTCTTCGCGAACTCGTTCCTCATGCGCGCGCGCTGCCGCGCCGTCGACATCGAGCGGTCCGTCGCCGTCCGCCGTGAGCTCGTCCGACGGGACCGCGAGCGAGCCGGCGACCTGTTCGATTCGGAATCCCTGCCCGACCCGTCCCTCACCGACCCCGCCTGGTCCGACGCCTGGCGTGACGTCGCCGCCGACCTCGAACGCGCGCTGCAGATCGGCCTCGACGATCCAAAATCGCTGCGCGACGATCCCGCACTCTCGCCGATCGTCGACGCCTTCCGCGCCACCCGCGCGGCAACGGCCGCATCCACAGCCGACGTTCCC
>JAUIME010000397.1 GCA_030433195.1 bacterium | reverse complement strand
TCGATCGAAGAAGTCACCCATTCGCTGTGTACGCTCGAGTTCGAGAACCATCGCCCGCTCTACGACTGGTATCTCGAAAACCTCGGCATCTTCCGTTCGCGGCAGATCGAGTTCGCACGCCTCGAGCTCACGTTCTGCATCACGAGCAAGCGCAAGCTGCATCGTCTCGTGCAGGAGGGGTACGTCAGCGGCTGGGACGATCCGCGTATGCCGACGCTCGTCGGCATGCGGCGTCGCGGTTATACGCCCGAGGCCATCCGCGCGTTCTGCGCCGAGATCGGCATCTCGAAGATGAAGAGCACGATCGACTACGCGGTCCTCGAGAATGCGCTGCGCGCCGATCTCAACAAGCGCGCGAATCGGGTCATGGGTGTGCTACGGCCGCTGCGCGTCGTGATCGAGAACTATCCCGAGGATCAGGTCGAAGAGCTCGACGCGGTCAACAATCCCGAAGACGAGTCGGCCGGCAAGCGCAAGGTGCCGTTCTCGCGCACGCTCTACATCGAAGCGACCGACTTCATGGAAGACGCGCCGCGGAAGTTCTTCCGGCTCGCGCCCGGTCGCGAAGTGCGCTTGCGATACGCGTACTTCATCACCTGCACCGACGTCGTGAAAGACGACGACGGGAACGTCGTCGAACTTCGCTGCACCTACGACCCCGAGACGCGTGGCGGCAACGCGCCCGACGGTCGCAAGGTCAAGGGGACGATCCACTGGGTGTCGGCCGAGCACGCCGTCGATGCGGAGGTGCGGCTCTACGATCACCTCTTCGCAAAGCCCGACCCCGAGGATGTCGAGGAGGGTGAGGAGTACATCGCCAACCTCAATCCGGCATCACTCGAGACGCTCGAGGCGTGCAAGCTCGAGCCGAATCTCGCCGACGCGAAGCCCGGCGATGCCCCGGTGCAGTTCGAACGGCACGGGTACTTCTGTGTCGATCCCGATTCGACGTCGGAGCGACGGGTCTTCAACCGTTCGGTTTCGCTGCGCGATTCGTGGGGGAAGATGCAGGCGAAGAAGTAGCAGGTAGGGGAGACGAAAGGACGCCTCGTCGAGGCGCTGCTGACAGGAGAAGAACCCATGTCGTATCGACCGTTCCGCTCGAACCTCGTCGTCGATTCGCGCGTCGCGCGCACGATCGCCGTTTTGCTGCTGGCCGTCGGCCTCGTGGCGCTCGCTCAGGCGATTGCGCCGCGAGCGATCTTCGCGCAGCCCGTCGAAGAAGATGCCGGATCCGAGACGCCTCCCGACGAGGCCGCGCCGGTGACCGACGGAGACGAGGTCGCTCCCGGTTTCTTCGCCGAACTCGGGATCGAATGGAAGGCGGGGCCGACGACGGGCGCGCTCGGGCGCATCGCCGAAGTCGAGATTCCCGAGGGGTACTCCTTCTGCGACGGGAACGACACCCGTACGCTCTTCGAGGCGATGGGGAACCTCACGTCAGGGCAGGAGGTCGGTGCGATCGTGCCGGTCGACCCGAACGAGACCTGGCTCGTCGAGTTCAGTTTCAACGACGTCGGTTACATCAAGGACGACGACAAGGACGCACTCGATGCGGACGCGATGCTGCGATCGATTCGTGAGGATACCGCGCGCGGCAACGAAGAACGACGGCGTCGCGGCATCGGCGAGCTCGAAGTACTCGGCTGGGAGATCGAGCCGCGGTACGACGAGCGTACGAACAACCTGGAGTGGGCGCTCCTCGGTGCCAACGACGAGGGCGGTCGTTTCGTGAATCATAACACGCGCTTGCTCGGACGGCGCGGCGTCATGAAGGCACTGCTCATCGCCGACCCGGAAGATCTGGATCGACTCTTGCCGACGTTCCACGGACTGCTCGACGGGTTCTCGTATACCGAGGGCAACCGCTACGCCGAGTTCCGTGAGGGCGACAAGATCGCGAAGTACGGACTCGCTGCGCTCGTCACGGGCGGCGCGACGTTCGCGGCGATCAAGTCCGGCTTGTTCGCGAAGCTTTGGAAGCCGATCGTCGGCGCGCTCGTGATCGTGGCCGCGTTCTTCAAGCGGATCGTCGGGTCGTTGTTCGGTACGAATCGTCGCCGCTCGAAGTACGGGGACGACGTCGAGTCGGAGGCGGGATCCGAGCGCGCGCGGCGAATTCAGCGCGATTCCGAATCCGAATGAGCGACGCGCAGACCCTGCTTCTCGTCGTCGTCGTGTTCCATCTCGTGCACTGCTTCGAGTGGGTTCGCGCCGATGCGGTGTTGTTCGTTCGGCTCGGGGGGCGGTTCGTCCGGCAGCGTCCGGGCGATCTCGTCGGGAACCGTGAGGCGGGGTTCACGTGGCGCAGTCCGTTGCCGCCGTTGTCGGGGGCGATCGTCACGGTGCCGTGGCGGTTCTCCGTGTCGCCGGACGGGGTGTACGGCTTTGTGGCGCCCTGTCCGGAGCGGCGCGAGCGCTCGTCGCAGACGCGCCTGCACGCCGAGTTCGAGACGATGAACACCGTCGAGTGGACCGCGGACGGCGACGTGCGGATCGACGGCGCGGTGCTCGCGCGTTTGCCGAGCGAGGCCGAGGCACGGCGCGCGCGCGACTTCATCGCCGACCTCGCGGAGATGCCGCGCGCGCGTCGCGAGGGACGCATTCTCTCCGAAATCGGCCGCGCTTTCGATGGCGAGCGCTTCGACGAGCGGCTCGCCGCGATCGACCGGTCCGGACGTCCGGTGAGGGCGGCTGCCCACGTGTTGTTCGCGATCGTGTTCGTCATTTGTCCGCTCGTGTCGTGGCGGCTCGGGTTCGGGCGGTGCTGGCTACCGATGTTCGCGGCCGTCGGGACCGCGTGGTTGGCGGTCGGTGTGTTGTTCCACCGCGCTCACCGCTCGCTCGATCCCGCCGCGAAGCGCGAGCGCCGCGCCGCGCTGATGACGCTCATGGTCACGCCGCTCTCGGCGATGCGGGCCGACGAGCGTTTGCGGCAGGGGCGGTTTCTGGCGTTCGCGCCGCTCGTCGCGGCCCTCCGCCTTTCGGGCGGAGCCGAGCGACGGGGCTACGTCGAAGCGACGCTGCGAGATCTCCGTTTTCCGCTGGCCGATCCCGAGGCCGGCTCGGACGAGGCCCGTTCGATCGAAGCGTGGTTCCGTTTGAGGTGGGCGCGCGCGGCCGAGGCCCTCGCACGGGAAGCCGGCGTCGAACCCGATGCGGTGTTCGAGGCTCCGACGCCCGACGAAGCCGGATGTGCGTCGTACTGCCCGCGTTGCCGGGACCAGTTCACGACGGACGTCGCGGCGTGCGATCGGTGCGGCGTCGAGGTGCACGTGCTCGCCCCGTGACGCGCATGGTCGCGTCGCTCTCTCGTTTGACTTTCGGCGTCGGATCGGGTCTCCTGGGTGGCGGTAGGCGACCGGGTCGACGCAGGCGGCGGCGGCCCGGCCCGGCCGCTCGAGCGCGGATTCCGCGGCACTCGAAGCGGTCGCCCTACGAACGGAGGTCCTCTCGATGTTCCACCCCCGCACCGGGCTGAAGTGGCTGCGGCTCCCCGTCCTCGCCGCGGCTCTCGTCGTGCTGTCGTCGGGTGTCGCCGGCGCCGGTCCCGTGAAGAGCGAGAAGCCGAACTTCCTCATCGTCATGCTCGACGACGCGCCGCTCGACAACTTCGGGTGGCGCGGCGATCCGCTGCAGACCACGCCGAGCTTCGACGAGATCGTACGCCGCTCGCTCACTTTCGAGTACGGGCACACGATGTCGCGCTGCCGTCCGAGTGGTACGCGCTTCCTCACGGGCGCGCCCGCGATGGACGAGACGCACAACGGTATCTGGGCGAACGGTACGCCGAACTCGATCATCACGGATCGGATTTGGCCGAAGCTGCTCGCCGAGGCCGAAGAGGGACCGTACCGCGTGTTCGCGACCGGAAAGGTCGAGTACATCCCCGAGACGCTGGGGCTCGACGGCGAGAAGGTGCCGCTCTACTGGTCGCGCGACATCGACGAGACCGAGCCGATTCGCGAGTTCTTGCGCGACGTCGCGAAGACGCCCGAAACGCCGTGGGTCGTGTATCTGCGCGTGCGCACGCCGCACGAGCCGCTGGTTCCGCCGCAGCGATTCCTCGATCTCATCGAGCCGAAGCGACACCTCATTCCGATCCCGGCGGCCGTCCCCGAGTCGGACCACGAGGCGTTCCTCGACGACGAGGTCCCGCGTCGCGCGATGCTCGCGTGGGCGAACAACAAGTTTCGCAAGACGATGTTCGCCCTCGCCGAGGAAGGTCATGTCGACGACTTCTTCGTGATCTTGGTCTCGACCGACAACGGTCGCGCCAACGGACACGTCGCGAAGGGGTCGCCGTATTGCCGCGGTGTCAACACGCCGATCACGATCGGGCACGTCGATCGCCGATGGGTCGCGGCCGAGAACCGCGGCCGATCCATCTCGGACCTGTCGATCGACCTGCTCGACGTCGCCGCGACGCTGCTCGACTACGGACAGGTCGAGGTGCCCGACTCCTACGTCGGACACTCGCTTCGCGGAATCCTCGAGGGTACGATGACGACGGCCGAATGGCGTGAAACGTACCGCGCCGTGACGCCGGGCGCGTCGTTCACGCGCGACGTCACCGATTTCGGCGACCCGTCGCCGGTCGAGGACTTGATCGCGGTGTACGCCGTCGGAGTCGAGACGACGGGCCAAGGCCCGAAGGTCTACCGCTACGTGAAGTGGATGCGAGACATCGAGTCGGCGGAAGACGCCTTCGAAGCCGGGGTCTGGGCGAACTTCGTCCCGTTCTCGCTGTGGGGGCCGAAGCGTCGCTTTCGAGAGGAACTGTTCAACCTGACCGACGACCCGCAGGGAACGCGGGACTTGCTCGCCACGCGGCGTGGTCCTTCGGGTGCGCTGCTCGACATCGCGGCGCGTCTCGAGCATCATGTCGACGTTTGGTGGCGCGAACATGCGTCGGAGCCGCTGCCGCGCCGATAGCCCGGAGCGGGTTCCGACGATCAACCGAGGAGATTCGATGATGATGGTGCGGATGTTGTGGATCGTGTCGCTCGCGGTAGCGTGTGGTGTGGCGGCTTGCTCGACCCCTCGAGCGAGACAAGAGTCGAAAGCTCCTCCCGCCGAGCGACCGCGCGAGTCGGGCGGCGCCGCGTCTCCGACGCTCGAAACGCCGCGCGCGCAGTACGCCGTAACGTTCCGCGATCGCGTCATCGATCTCGAGCCGTTCCTCATCGGCTTCCCGTACTCGGGGCACATCGCCGATCTCGAGCACGGACACCTGTTCTATCGCGAGTCGACGCCCGAAGGCGTGTGGCTGCTGCACCAGCCGCTCGAGCGCAGCGGCACCGTCGATCATCGTGACGGGCGCAAGCTCAACGACATCGACTGGTCGACGCGCAGCTTCTGGGGCGGCGAGTACCACGCGGCCACGAACAAGCTCTACATCAGCTCGGACGAAGCCAACGACGAGCACATCAACGTGTACGCGATCGACGTCAACTCGGGCGCGATCGAACAGA
>JAUIME010000396.1 GCA_030433195.1 bacterium | reverse complement strand
GTGGCGCGCTCGATGCGGAGCGCGAGGAGCGCGTCCGTCGACTGCTCGACGCCCTGCGGCCCCAGTACCGCGAGGTGTTGACGCTGCGCTATCTCGCACGGCTCGAGTATCGCGAGATCGCCGAGCGGATGGGGGTCCCGATCGGGACGGTACGCACATGGCTGCGGCGCGCGAAGAGCGAGTCGCGCGCCCTCGTGAGCGAAGACCAGGAGGATCCGACCGATGCGCTGTGAGGATGTTCGAGATCGACAGATGCTCTGGATCGACGGACGGCTCCCCGACCGCGATCGCGAGGCGATTCGGCGGCATCTCGACGCATGCCCGCGATGCCGCGAGGTCTTTGCCGACGAGGTCGAGTGGACGTCGCTCTTCGGCGGGACGCCCGAAGGGATCGCCGGTGCCGGCTTCGTGGACGGTGTCTTCGAGCGGATCGAGCCGCCTCGTCGAGCCCCCGTACCGGCTCTCGCACCGGCCGGCGCGCCGCGTGTCGACTCGCCGGCGGTTCGTCGCGTCACGCGCCGCGTAGCCGCCGCCGCGCTCTTCCTCGCGCTCGTCACGGGCGGCATCGCCCTCGTCTCGGGAGCTCCCGAGCGGGCCGCGCCTTGGATCGTCTCCGCGATGTCGTCCCCCATCGGCCAGGCCGAATCGGCGACCGCCGTCGGCGAGCGCGTCCGGTCGCTCACGTCATCGGCCGCGGGCTTCCTCGACGCGCCGATGCGCGCCATCGAGGATCGCGTCGAGGCCATACCCCTCCGAGCGTCGATCGTGCCCGACCTCGGCGGCGGCGGAGTACTCCCCATCGGCGTCATCGTCGTCGCCCTGGCGACCTGCGCGTTCCTCGGTCTTCGCGCGCGTCGCGAGATCCTCATCGAAGAGGTGTACCGATCATGAATCCTGTATCGCTCGCTCCGTCCCTCCGCCGCATCCGTACGGGCCGTCGCGACAAGCTCGGACTCGTACTGTTCGTCGCGCTGCTCGTCGGTGTCGCGTGGTCGCCCGAAGCGTGGTGCGCGGATCCCATCGAGACGACGACCGAAGCCGCCACGACCGAAGCCGCCACGACCGACACGCCCGCGGCCGACGGAAGCGGCCCCGGGCTGCACCGCGCCGTCGAGTCGCTGTTGGCCGTGACGACGATTCTGCTCGTCGGGATCGCGGGCGGCATCGGCATCGGCGCCTTCGGTCTGGTCGCGCACCGCGTGTTTCGGCGCCGGGCAAAAAGGGTCGACCGCCTCGTGCGCACTCGACCCGGGCTGTCTCTCGCGACGGGCATCGCCATCACGATCGCGACGCTCGCGCTGCTTTCGATCGTCGCCGAGGCCGAAGGGCTGCCGTTGCTCGTGTTGCTCGCCTACGGGACCGGATTGTTCATGTTCGCGGCTACGGCGGCGGTACGGCTCGCGGCCGACACGGTCGACGCGTCGCCGACTCTCGACGACCCGATGTCCGCGCGATCCGCGGTCTCGGGCGGCCTGCTGATCGTCTTCATGAACGCGCTGCCGATCCTCGGGAGCCTTCTCCTCGGGGGCATTCTGCTTGCGGGCGTCGGCGCTGCGCTGCTGTCGTATTTCGCCTCGATCGGCGTCGCCGCCGCGGGAGTGGTCGGGGACGATCCGAAGCCCGCACCGTAGCGAGAATCGCCGCAGCCGCACACCTCCGCCCCTCAATCCGTGGGCGCGACAACGCGTCCGCGACACCGCATCGCAGAATGTTTACTTCGATGCACGCCTTTGTAATCATCTTCCTTTGCGCGAGCACGCAGCGCCGTCCTCCGCACGACGATCGGCGCCTTGCGTGGAGTCCCTTTCACGGAACCTCAAGGGCGGATTCCGATGACCGATACTCGAGTTCTCACGCCAGCGAGCGAAAGCTCGAAAGCGTGCATTCCCGAGCACTTTCGCAAGGTACGCGGCACCACGGTGTCGCTCGCGAGTCCGCTCTCCGCGGAAGACGCGCAAGTGCAATCGATGCCCGACGCGAGCCCCACGAAGTGGCATCTCGCCCACACCACGTGGTTTTTCGAGCAGTTCGTGCTCGACAAGTTTCAACCGGGTCGACAGTCGTCCCATCCGGCGTTCGGATTTCTGTTCAACTCGTATTACAAGACCGTCGGCGCGCATCAGGAGCGGCCCCACCGCGGCCTCATGACCCGGCCCAGCCTCGCCGAGGTTCACGCCTACCGCGAGCGCGTCGATCACGACGTGACCGATCTGCTCGAGAGATCCGACAGCACCGAGCTGCAACGCATCGAGCCGCTCGTGACGACCGGGCTCCACCACGAGCAGCAACATCAAGAGCTCCTGCTGACCGACGCGAAGCACTTGCTATCGCTGAATCCGATGCGACCGGCCTACCGCGAAACCGGATCGGGATCGCCGCGTTCGACGACCGCGTCGTCGGCGCACGATGCGCAAGATCTCCCGCAATCTTGGCCGCACTCCTGGATCGACTATCCCGGCGGCACGCACACGATTGGACGCGAGCCGGACGAGTTCGCGTACGACCACGAAGGGCCTGCGCACGAGCGCGTCCTGCGCCCATATCGGCTGGCGTCCAGCCTCGTCACGTGCGGCGACTACTTGCGCTTCATCGAGGACGACGGCTACGGTCGTCCCGATCTTTGGCTTTCGATGGGGTGGGACTTCCGCAACGAACACGGATGGGAAGCCCCGCTGTACTGGTTCCGGGACGACGACGCGTGGTTCGTCTACACGCTCGATGGCCCAAGGCCCGTCGACCCGCGTGAGCCGGTCAGCCACGTGAGCTACTTCGAAGCCGACGCCTTCGCACGCTGGGCCGGTGCACGGCTGCCGCTGGAAGACGAGTGGGAAGCCGCCGCCCGCACCGCGCTCGATCCCGGCGGTACCGCCACGCACGACGAACGCGACGAACGCGACGAACACCGCCTCGGACGCTTCGGAAACGCGAACTTGCTCGAAACGGGTGTGCTGCATCCGCGCCCGCTCGAGCTTGCGTCGATCGATGCCGACGCGCCGCCGCACCAGTTGTTCGGCGACACGTGGGAATGGACGGCAAGCCCGTACGTCGCCTATCCGGGCTACGAGCCGCCGCCCGGTCCCATCGGCGAGTACAACGGCAAGTTCATGTGCAACCAGTTCGTGTTGCGCGGCGGCTCCTGCGCCACCTCGGCCACGCACATCCGCGCGAGCTACCGCAATTTCTTCCCGCCCGAAGTCCGCTGGCAGTTCACGGGAATCCGACTCGCCCGCTGACGCGCGCGACACCGAATTTGTGGATCCGGCGCCGCGCGCGGGAAGCCGCACGTTGTCTCTCGACTCTACTTCTCGACCCAGTTCGGGCTGCCTTCGATCTTCGTGACGCACAGCTGCAGACTGAACAGCGCGTCGTCGTCGGTCCAGAGCTTCGCGACCTCGAGTCCGGCTTGATGCGCCACTTCGCGGAATCGCTCGGGCGTGTACTTGTACGAGTATTCGGTGACGATAGGCTCGCCTTCGTCGAAGTGGAACGACTCGCCGTCGATGGTCACCGTCTGCTCGCGCTGGCTCACGAGGTGCATCTCGATGCGACTCTCTTCGGTGTTGAACGGCGCGTGATGACGAAACGCATCGCGATCGAAGTCGGCGCCAATCTCGCGATTCATGCGATCGATGAGGTTCAGATTGAAGTCCGCCGTCACGCCTTCGGAGTCGTTGTAGGCTCGCTCGATGACGCCGTGATCCTTGACGAGATCGACGCCGATGAGGACCGCGCCCGCGTCTCCTGCCATGGAGCGGAAGCGCTCGAGGAAATGCGCCGCCTCGCTCGGATGCAGGTTACCGATCGTTCCTCCGGGGAAGAACACGAGATTGCGCGTTGCCTTACGCTTCGGCAGGGGCATGTCGAGCGGCTGCGTGAAGTCCGCGCACACCGGCAGAACCTCGAGCCCCGGGTACTTCGCGGCGATCTCTTCCGACGCGCGGACGAGAAACTCCTGCGAGATCTCGATCGGGATGTAGGCCACGGGATCGACAAGGCGATCGAGCAGCATCGGGACCTTCTCGGAGTTGCCGCTGCCCGGCTCGATGACGGCCGCCTTCTCGCCGATCAACTCCGCGATCTCGTCTCCCCGTGAGAGCAGGATCTTCCGCTCGGATCGCGTCGGGTAGTAGTCGGCCACGTCGGTGATCTTCTCGAAGATCTCCGACCCGCGCTCGTCGTAGAGGAACTTGCTCGAGATCGCCTTCTGCGGTTTCCGCAAGCCTTCGAGCACGTGCTTTCGGAACTCGTCGGTGCTCGGCGCGCGATCCTCCACCAGGACGTCTTTCTTGCTCGTCATCTGGACACTCCGTCTCGTCTCGATCGTTGGAAGAATCTCCCCACGGACTCAGCTTCCGATCCGTTCACCGAGCCAGCGTGCCGCCTCGTCGGGCGGCAGCTTGTCGCCGTCGTCGCGATCCACGAACCAGTTGGCACTGCGCATGTCCTCGACCGAGATCGCATCGAGCAACGGGCGTAGCGCCTCGCGAAGCCGCGGACGCCTTGCGGCGTCGGGCGACAGCAACAACACCGCGTCGTACGGGGGGAACGCTCCCCGTACGTCATCGAGCACGACGAGGTCGAATGCGGCGATTCGACCATCGCTCGAAAATGCAGAAATCACGTCGACGTCGCCCGAGGCGACCGCCTCGTACATGAACGTCGAGTCGTACGACACCGTCTTCGCGAATCGGAGCCCGTAGGTTTCGCGCAGCTTGTACCACTCGGGCCGATCGAAGAATTCGTAGTCGCCGCCGATCTCGAAATCGCCGGCAACCGCAGCGAGATCGGCGATCGACGCCACTCCGTGGCGCGTCGCGAGCTCTCGCGTCGTCGCGAGCGCGTAGGCGTTCTCGAAGCCGAGGGGCCCGAGGCACGCGATCCCGTGCTCCGCCGCGAGCCAACCGCTCACGGTGGCGAGCCCTTCGCCACGGGTGGGAGTGTCCGATCGCTGCATCGCGTTGGCCCAGATCGTCCCCGTGTAGTCCACGTAGACGTCGAGATCGCCCGAGCGCAGAGCGTCGAACGCGACCGTCGATCCGAGGCTATCACGCCGATCCGTGCGAAACCCGGCTTCGAGCAAGCGCTGCTCGATCAGCGACGCGAGCATGTACTGTTCGGTGAATGTCTTCGCGCCGATGCGCACGAGCCCTCGGTCGACCTCACCGGCCACCGACCCGCCAGCACCCGATGCCACCGCGCCCGACGAGACCGCGCGAACGCGATCCGGCGACGCGATCCCCGCTCCGAGCACGAAGACGAGCAATGCCGTCGACGCGACGATCCGCACGACACTGCGCCGACGCAGTCCCGATTCGGCGAGCGCCAGCAAGCGCTCGAGGACGATCACGAGCAACGCGGCGCAGGCGCATCCGATCCACACCGCTGTCCAGTTGCGCGTCTGCAGCCCGCTGAACAAGTAGTTCCCGAGACTCGTCTGGCCGACCGGCGTCGACAGCGTGGCGATGCCGACGACCCACACC
>JAUIME010000395.1 GCA_030433195.1 bacterium | reverse complement strand
TCCCACGAGGGATCGCGGCAGACGCCGTTGCTCTCGCACGGTTCGTCGGCGTGGCAGACGATCGGCGGGGCACAGCGCCGGAAATCACGATCGTCGCTGAACGCGATGTGAATCTTGAACTGCTCCTCCACGAACGGGTCGTGCTCGGCCGGAAGATCCGTGAGCCGCACGCGCACGGTCCACGGTTCGGTCGCGGGATCACCCGAGACGTCGAGCGCGGCACCTTCGATGCGCGGCATCGCCTTGCCCTTCGCGAGATGCATCAGCGCGCGGAACAGCAGCAGTTGATCGCCGCGCACGTCCTTGCCGCCGCTCGTTCGGCCGACGGTGTAGCTCGTACCGTGATCACCGTTGATGCGCCGCACGAAACGGAAGTTCCAACGGTCCTCCGCGGGATCGGGCAGGCCGCCCGTCATCCCGTCGACGCTCTCCCAGAAGGCCTGTTCGGAGCCGAGCGGATTGATCCAATCGTGCGTCCCCGCGATCTCGAGGAAGAGCAAGTGCTCGTACCGCTCGCGATTCCGACCCAATCGATAGGTATCCCAGTACGATGGCAGGTTGTCCTTGTTGTCGCGTAGCCAGTTCGTATAGCGGTACCAACGGTGCACTTCTTCCGGAAACGCGCTGCAGGTGTCGTCGTTCGGACAGCCGATGGGACACTCGCGCCAATCCGTCTCGAAGCGATGTGCCGCCGCCCGCGGACCCGTATCGAATTCGAGGAAGCCCGAAGTACGCAACGCGACGCATCGCGCGTCGATCCCCGACGCCGTGTACGCTCCCGCCGCGGCCTTCGATCCGCCCGCGTAGACGATCTGCACGTCGGAAGCCCAAGCGTTCGCCTCGGGATCCCCCGCGAACCAGTCGTCCACGAGCGCTTGGAAGAACGTGCCCGTGAGCACGTAGCTCTGCGAGTTGTGATAACGGTCGTCGATCCGCAGATCCTCGACCGTGAGGTTCAACGGGTCGCGAGTGCGCAGCCAGTGCTTGCAGCCGTCGCGCTGGAACGACGCCGGGCCTTCGAAGCCGAACTGCTCCGCAATGCGCGGCAACGGCTCGGCACCGAGCGGGAACAGATCCTGCTCCGTCCAGATCGCCGTGATGACTCCCTTGCGAGCGAGGACCTTGCCGAGCGCTTCCTTCTCGCTCTCGGTCTCCCCGTCGTGATTGCCGGCCTTGTCGATGTAGAGAACGGGCGGCTGCTCGAAGTCGATCGTGTTCGGCAAGTAGATCTGCACGGTCTGACGCGCTTCGCGAAGAATCGTCTGCGACGCCGGATCGATGCACGGATCGACGCCTTGGGTACAGTCGCACTCACACGGATCGGCGAGCTCGCGATTGCAGTAGGCCCACATCTTCGGGCCCTTGTGCGTGTAGAGGAACGTCGTGAAACGATCCCCGATCACGGGGGCCGCGCCGCGCACCTCGAACTCGGTCCACGTACGCTCGAAGATTTCCGGGACCACGTTCGCGAAGATGTCGTCCGTGGTGAGGCGCTGACCGAGAGCCGCGGCCTCGTGCGTGGTCTCGACGGAGGTGGAAACGGAGTCCGAGTTCGAACAACCGAAAGTGACGAGGAGCATCGACAACGCGAGGACCGAGACCCCGCGGAGTCCGAGCCGAGAGAATTCGAAGGGGCAGGAACGAGCCCGACACATACACAGCCTCCGATCATGAAACCGTATCGCCGAGCCCGGGCGCATGGCTACGCCGGACGCCGCGAAGGTCGGTCCGCCAGCCCCGATCCTACCGGATCGACGAAGCGAACGAAACCCGCATCGGCACGCATCGCCGCACTGCGACGCCCCCTCTGGCCTTTCCCGGGCGGACGGGGTATGCTCGACACCGTTCGGCACGATCTTCGGAAACGCTTCCACCGACGGAGAATGGCATGCACAACGTCGTTCCTCGCCGCCTGCGCCCGACCTTCGAGAAGGCGATCTCGAGCGGGCTCGCGGCCCTCGCACGGATTTCCTGCGCCGTCGTCGCGATCGCGATCGGGGCCGCCATCTCGGCGAGTCACGCTTGCGCGGACGAGATCGAAGAGGCGATCGCCCGCTTCGAGACCGCCCTCGAAACGCGCGATTGGCCCGAAGCCGCCAGCGCGGCCGCGCGACTCGGCGACCATCTCGACCGGCTCGAGGATCCGAAATGGCGACCTCGCATCACCGCCGCCCTCGAGAAGGGTCTCGACGTCCGAGGCGAGGGCGTGTTCGTCGCGGTGCGCTCGGCCGAGGCGATGGCGCTCGCCGGCGATGCCGCCGCACCGACGCTCGCGAAGGCTCTCCGCAATCGACGCCTCGAAAAGGAAGACGAGCTACGCGACCTGCGCAACGCGCTCGTGCGAAGCCTCGGGATCACGGCGAGTCAGAAGTACGCCTCCGTCGTCATGAAGTATCTGCCGCACGACGATCCGACGGCGACGGCCGCGGCCGCGGACGGTATCGCCGGCTACTACGAATCGCCCGAGAAGCTTCGCAAGAAGCTGGTCGAATCCCTGCTCTCGGCGCTCGAAGTCGCCGCGAAATCGCGAGAGACGCAGTCTTCGGGGAACCGCCGGGCCGTCTCGTCCGCGCCGACCGACCCGTCGAAGGAGAACCGTTGGGAAGTGGTGCGCCAACCGATCGTCGACGCGCTGTCGAGCCTGACGAATCAATACTTCGAGAAGCTCGAGGACTGGAAGGCTTGGTACGACGAGAACGAGCGCGAACCGTGGGATTGATTGTCGAGGACGCACCGCGAAAGGCGCGACACGGCCTGCTGAGTCTCCTGGTGCTCGGAATCGTGATCCTCGGCGCGACACGCCTCGCGGTGGCCGACGACGTCCCGTTGTTCGTACTCGCGGGGCAATCGAACGCGGTCGGCTATGCATCCGACGCGAACGAACTCCCGCCCGCGCTGTCGACACCGGTGGCTGACGTCTCGTTCTGGTACGAGATCGGACCCATCCAAGGGATCGGGAACCCCGCGCAACGCGTCCGTTCGACCGCCCTCGAACCGCTGCTCTTCCAGTCCGATCCCGACTTTCAGACCTTCGGCCCGTTCGTCGACGGTTTCGGTCCCGAGATCCTCCTCGGCCGCGACCTGCTTCAACTCGAGGGGCGGCCCATCGCACTCGTGAAGTTCGCTCTCAACGGCTCGAATCTCGCGGTGGACTGGGACCCGACCCGACCCGACAAGCTCTACGCGCAAATGCTCGCTACGATCGATGCGGCGAGTGACGCGATCCGCGCCCGAGGCGACACTCCGGTTCCGGCCGGCTTCTTCTGGATGCAGGGCGAATCCGATGCGCTCGACGAAGTCCGCGCGAACGCGTACGAGGCCAATCTCGCCGCGCTCGTCATGCGCGTTCGCACCGATCTCGGTGTGGCGGACCTGCCGGTCGTCATCGGTCGGTTGCACGAGGGCATCGGCTTTCCATTCCTCGGCAAGGTTCGCGACGCGCAAGCATCGGTGGGCGCCTCGGACGACGAAGTCGCCGTCCTCTCGACCGACGACTTCGAGCTGTACGACGACGATCTGCACTTCAGTGCGGGCGGTCAGCAGAGTCTCGGGCGGCGGATGGCCACGCGGTGGGTACGGCTGGCGTTCGAGATGACGCCCGTTGCGGGACCGATTGCGCAGGGCCTGCTCGGGCTGGCGCTGGTTCTCGTCTATCCGATCGCAGTCGGCCGGCGCCGCCGCCGAGCGCGCGACGAAACGGGGATCCCTCGATGACACGAGGGCGACTCGTGATCGCGCTCGTCGTGTGCGTCTTCGCGCTCGCGGCTGCGGGGATCTGGCTCGCGTCGAGCGTTTCCCACGAGAAAGCTCCGCGCGACGCGGGCGCGGCAACGGACGCACACCGCACCGAACCGTCGAGCTCGACCGTCGATTCCCCCAATACCGTACGAGACGAGGACGCGGCCCTACGAGACGGGGCCACGGCGCCGGGCTCGTCCGACGATCGCGACGTCGCGGGCTCGCGCACGGGCACGGGCACCGACACGTCGGTCGTCGCCGGTGTCGTCGTCGATCCGACGGGTGATCCCGTAGCGGGCGCGACGGTGCGATTGCGACCGCCGCGTTCTTCGATGCGGCTCGTGCGCGGACTCGAAAGCCGCAACCTCCGCCGCGGCGCGTTCAGCGCGAGCACGACGACCGCGCGCGACGGAAGCTTCGAGGTCGCGGTTCCCGAAGGCGAGCTGGTCGGCATTCGCGCGTACGAAGATACGTTCGCGCCGTCCGCGTCGGCCAACGTCGAAGCCGGCAGCACGAACCTCCGACTCGAGCTGCAGACGGGCGGTGTCGTCGAAGGCAAGGTCGTCGACGAGACGCGGCAACCGATCGCTGGAGCCACCGTGCGGCTCGAGTGCGACGACGAGACGCGACGCACGACGACGGGTCCCGAAGGCGCGTTCGAGTTTGCAGGTCTCCCGCTCGAACCGTTGCGGATCGAACCCTCCGCCCGCGGCTACCTCGCGGTCGAGTCGCCCGAGTGGCGCTTCCCCGAAGACGCGCGACTCGACGGGATCGAGCTCGTCCTCGCGCTCGAACGCCAGGCGTTCGGGTACGTCTTCGATCCCGACGGCGAGCCTCTCGCGGCCGCCTCGGTCACCGTCGAGACGCTCGCCGGACTCGAACGCACCCAACCCGTACGCAGCGCCGACGACGGCGAGTTCCGCATCGCGGGCCTGCGCAGCGGCGTCACATACCGCGGCACGATCGAAGCGCGCGGTCACGCCCCGCTCCCGATCGATCCTTTCGAGATCCGCCCCGACGGTCTCGCGCACGATCTCGGAGCGTTCGTCACGCGACGCGGCGCGGCGGTGCGCGGGCGCGTCACGGACGAGTCGGGAAGCCCCGTCGCGGACGCCCTCGTAACGGCCGAGCGCGACGACGAACCGCTCGCCCGACCTGCCCGGACCGCGTCGACCGGCGAGTTCGGGATCCGCTTTCTCGAACCGGGACCGACACACTTCGTCGTCCGATCCAACGGACACGTTCCGCATCGGACCGACGCGATCGAGCTCGCCGACGAGGCCGAACGCGAGATCGCCATCACGCTTCGCACGGGCGCTTCGCTCGAAGGCAACGTCGCGGACGCGACGGGCGCGCCGGTCGAGCACGTCATGATTGCGGTGCTCGCCGACGACGACACCGAGCCCGTCGCGCGCACCTTCACCGACAGCGCCGGCAGCTACCGTGTCGGCGGGCTCGACGAGTCGGCGATCTATCGCGTCGAAGCTTTCCGTCGCGGCACGGGACGCGCGGTGATCACCGACGTCGCGGGCGACGCAGGTCGGCTCGACATCTTGCTCGAAGGGCGAGGTCGATTCACGGGCACCGTCACGAACGCCGCGACGCGAGCGCCCGTCACCGAGTTCGTGCTCGCGCTCGAGCCGCTCGACGCCGCGCCCCGCCGAGGCGACGCGTATCACGTCGTCGACGGCGCGGGACGCTTCGACCTCACCGACCTCGACCCCGGTCCGTACCGCGTGCTC
>JAUIME010000394.1 GCA_030433195.1 bacterium | reverse complement strand
CGACCCGTATCGCGCGGAGCCGACGATCCTGCTCGCGTTCGCCGAGGAGGGCGGGGAGCTTCCCGAGAGGATCGGTCCTGCACGACTCGTGATTCCTGGATCGAAGAGTGGATCGCGGAGTCTCCATGCGATCCGGTCGATCCGCATCGTCGACCTGGCGGGAGACGGACGCTCGCGGTGACGGCACCGGTGCGAAGACGACGCTCGCGCGCCGATCGGACCTCGGATCTGCAGCGCATCCTTGCGGGAACGGGAGGCGTGTGGAAGCGCCATGCGTTGCTCTTCGTCGGGGCCACGTTCTTGTTTCAAATGCCGTGCGGCGCGTACTTGCTCTTTGCGCTCAACGCCCCCGAGTGGTTCGAGCTGAACTGGATCTTCAGCTTTCTCTACGACTGGATTTCGGAGTCGTCCCATTTCCTCGCGAGCGCCTTCGTCTACGGTGCCGTGGTCCAGTTCCGGCAGGGGAGGCCGGTTCGATACCGCGATAGCGTGCGCGATTTCTTCGGTCGTTTCGGTCCCGTCGTCGGGACGTGTCTCGCGGCCGGGTTCGTCGTCGGACTCACGCGTGGGCTCCTCCCGTACTCCCTCGCTCTCTACAGCATCCTCGCCCTGTTCTTCTTTGCGGTGCTGGGACTCGTCGTGCTCTGTGCTCTGTGGCTCGCGGGCGTCGTCGCCGTCGCGCAGCCGGGCGGTCCAGTCGCGGCGTTGAAGGAGGGCCTGCGGCTGACGGCCCGGCGCAAGGCGACGATCTTCGGAGTGGTGGTGCTGCTCGGGGTCTTGAACACGATCGTCGGCGTGACGCTTTCCGATCTCGGGTATGTGAAGTGGGCGGCACTCGTTTCGTGGGGTGCGCGCGTCGTCGTCGAGTCGGTCGGAGTCGCCGCATCGTGCATCGCGTACGAGCTGTTCAGCGATCCGGCCAAGCGGCTCGCGGCCGTCTTCGAGTGAGGCCGTAGCTCGCGCATCGCTCGAGTCGACTCACGCGCGATCGTCGCCACCCAGCGCGATGGCACGAGGCGGCGACGGAGGGTTCCCGAATGCGCTTCGGCGGTCGAGTCGCCTCAGAAGCGCACGGCCATGCCGACCGTGAACTGAACGGTGGGGAACGTGCCCGGCGCTCCCGTGAGATGGCGGGCGAGCGTGACCGGCGCGGTGGCGTTCAGCCCGAACGTCGGCGTGATCCACCACTCGGCGCCCGGCGTGATGAACAGCGCATCGAACGAGCGGCGGAAGCCGTCGTCACCGCCGACGAGATCGTGTTCGAGCACGTGCCGACCGTCGAGGGAGAGCGAGACCGAGAGGCCGTCGAACGACGACGACGTGCCGTCGCCAAGGTCTTCGCGCACGAGGCTGCCCACGTCGTAGCTCGCGCCGATCGTCCAGCTGAGCTGGTCGGGAATCGAGTTCTCGACCGTCGTGTCGGGATCGGCGAGCTGCGGATGGAACGCGGTCGTTCCCGTCGTCTCCTTGGGCGTCATGACGTAGCGGACACTGGCGTAGGGGGTGACGCGGCCCATGCGATAGAACCCGGCGGCGCCGAAGAGGAAGTCCCAGCTCCCGGTTCCGGTTTGCGCGGACACATCGTGGAAGAGCCGTTCGCCTTGGTAGACGTCGGAGTTGTCTTCTTCGCCGGTCGGCGCCTTGATCCCGGCTTCGACGGCGATGTTAAAACCGGTCGGATCCGTGGCGGCCCAGTAGCGTCCGAGTGCGCGGACGTCGCCGAGTCCCGCGGCTTGCTGCGTCAGGCGGCCGTCGAGTCGTCCGCCGCTGAGGGGCGCGGGATTGACGCTGCGGTTGTTGTAGAAGAGAGGGACCTCGAGCAGGAACGACAACCGCTCCACGACGCCGACTTCGAGTCCGATCGTGTGCTGATTCTGGATCGATCGTACGCCCGGTCCGTTGTTCTCGGCGGCATGCTGGCGCGTGCTTCCGTCGTAGATGTGGTCCGCGTTCGAGTAGCTCCACTGATAGGACAGGATGAACTCGCCCGGGAGGAGGCTCGCACTCTGCTCGCGGAAAGGAGTCGCGGGGTTCGAAGGCACCGTGCAGCAACCTTGTCCGTAGGCCTCGGTGGTGACGAGCTGGGTGGCGGCGACGATCGCGATGCAAGCGACGGTCGAGGCAAACGGAAGGCGTGTCGAGAAGCGCATGGGAAGAAGATCTCCGTCGTTCGGTCGGTGAAAGGTGGGGCCATTGGCGCGGGCGGGCCACGGCCGGCAGCGTTCGGATCAGTATCCCCGGCGCCCGACGGTCTGTCTGTCGATGCTCGCGCGGTAGCGTTGTCGGCGGTCGCGCGGCAGGTGCGTGGCGGAACGTCGACAGCCTGTCGCCGATCGGCGACTCGGTGGCCCGGATCGAGCCCCTCGGCACGCCTCGGGTTTGCTAGCCTTCGCTAGGTACGGTGCCGCGGCCCGTGGGCTCGGCGCCTGAGGATGATGGAATTCCCGGGCTGCGAGGCCCCTCGAGGAGATACGCCATGAGGATCGACATCGCCGTATTCGTGATGGCCGTCTGCGCCGTGGTCGCCGTGACGAGCGGCTTTGCCGCGAGCGCCGGCCCCCGCGACGAGGGATCGACCGATGATCAAAAACTCGGCGCGTCGACGCTGCCGAAGGTGCTCTCGTTCGAAACGAAGACGCTCGACGGCAAACCCAAGAAACTGAAAGACTATCGCGGCAAGGCGCTGCTCATCGTCAACGTCGCGAGCCGTTGCGGGCTCACGCCCCAGTATCGTGACCTTCAAGAATTGCACGAGCGCTATGCCAAGAAAGGCCTCGCGATCCTCGCGTTTCCGTGCAATCAATTCGGCGGGCAGGAGCCGGGCACGCCGACCGAGATCGCGTCGTTCTGCGAAGAGAACTACGGCGTGGAGTTCGAACTCTTCGAGAAGCTGAACGTGAACGGAGAGGATCGCCACCCGCTCTACGAGTACCTGACGAAGCTCGAGACGAAGCCTCAGAAGAAGGGCGATATCCAGTGGAACTTCGAGAAGTTCGTCGTCGACCGCGAGGGTAACGTCATCGCGCGTTTCCATCCTCGCGTGAAGCCGAAGGATCGTCCGATGATCCGCGCGATCGAAAAGGCGCTCGGTACGGAGACGGAGGAGACGGGCGTCGAGCGAGGCGAATGATCCGCGAGGACTCGCCGCCCGCGCCGATTGCCTACGATCGCGCCGTGAAGCGAGCGGACGGTATTCAGTCGCAGCACGATCCGCCGCCGAGCCGCTCGGCGACTTCGGCGTTGGTGCGACCGTCGAGCAGCTCGCAGCACGGGCCGCATTGGACGAGTCGACCGACGCCGTCTCGCAGGCCCAGGCACGCCAGCCGATCCGTGACGCGACGCGCCTGATCGATGTCGTGCGTGACGAGCACGATCGTGCAACGCGGCGCGAGCCGGACGATGAGCCTCTCGATCGCGTCGGTGGATTGAACGTCGAGTGCGCTGGTCGGTTCGTCCATGAGCAGCACCTCGGGATCGAGGGCGAGTGCGCGTGCGAGACACAGCCTCTGCTGTTGACCGACCGACAGCTTCACGGCGGGAGCGTCGAGTCGATCCTTCACCTCGTCCCAAAGCGCGGCGTCGCGTAGAGCGCGTTCGGCCAGATCCGCGGCCGCTCGGCGGTCGAGTCGGCGAAGGTGCCGCGCCCCGAACAAGACGTTCTTCTCGATGCTCACGGGGAAGATCGCGGGCTGCTGGAACAGGATGCCGACGCGAGCCCGCAAGGTGTCGACGTCGACGTCGGGGGCGAAGATCGAGCGCCCGTCGAGCTCGACGTCGCCCGAGACGTGCAGGCTCTCATCGAGGTCGACGAGGCGGTTCAGACAGCGCAGGAGCGTGCTCTTGCCGGCGCCCGACGGTCCGATGATTCCGAAGACGCGCCGCTCGGGAATCGCGAGGTCGATGTCGCGTAGCAGCGCGCGCGGTCCGGCCGATACGGCAAGACCTCGAACGTGCAGGATCGTGCGGGCATCCGTCGTGCCGCAAGTCGTCGCGTCAACCATGGCGGGCCTCCTCGTGAGTTCGCAGTCGTGCCGGGAGCGCGGCGAGACTCAAGCACAGGACGAGCGCGAGCAGCACGAGCGCCGCGGCCCATGCGCGCGCGCGCGCTTCGGGATCGAGCGAGTCTTGCGACAAGACGAAGATGTGATACGGAAGCGTGAGCACGGGGCTGTCGACGACGCCGCGCGGGAGCGTGGCCCCCGCGAAGACCGTCGCCGTGAACAGGATTGGCGCGGTTTCGCCGGCCGCGCGGGCGAGACCGAGCAGCGAGCCCGTCACGAGTCCGCCCGCGCACTGCGGCAGGATCACCGACCGGACGATGCGGGACGGACTCATGCCGAGGCCGGCCGCGGTTTCGACGTACTTCGCGGGGAGCGCGCGAATCCGCTCCGCGAGCGCGACCGACACGGTCGGGAGCATCATGATGCCGAGCAAGATGCCGCCCGTGAGCCACGACTTGCCGAATCCGAGGATACGCACGAACACGAGCAATCCGAACAGCCCGAACAGGATCGACGGGATCCCGTGGGTCACCGTCAGTGCGATCCAGAGGCGTTCGCGCGCGCGCTCGCTGCGCAGGTAGACGCCGTGCAGCAGAGCGAGCGACGTCGCGATCGGGAGACTCACGGCGAGGGCGGTCGCGAGAAGGATCAGCGTCCCGAGGAGGTTGTAGAGGATGCCGCCGGCCGCGCCGGCCCCGCGCATCGAGTCCGTGAGGAACTCGACCGACAGGGCTCCCGCTCCGCGCCACGCGATGGCCGTCACGATCCCGCCGATCACGAGCAGCGCGGCGATCGCGCATGTCGTCGCGATGGCCGTGACGAATCGGTCAAGCGTTCTGCGCATGACGCTCCTTCCGGCGCGTGCAGCGCACGCCGAGCCACGTCACGACGCTCGTGAGAACGAGCAACACCAGCGCGAGGTTGACGATCGCGGCCCAGTGCAGCGGATCGCCGTAGGCGATGTGCGTCTCGGCGCCGACGAGCTTCGTGTTCACGGTTTGTCCCGCCTCGACGAGCGGACGTAACGAGAGCGGGTTCGCAGGCCACTGATTGTCGCGCCGGCCGATCACCATGTAAACCGCGATTCCTTCCCCGAGCGCTCGACCGAGCGCGAGGAGAACGGCCGCGCCGATGCCGCGCCAGGCTTGCGGAAGCGTGACTGTCAGCAGCGTCTCGGCTCTCGTGAGACCGAGGCCGCGCGCGGCGGAACGTTGGCCGGCCGGAACCCCGCGCAACGCATCGTCGGCGATCGTCATGACGGTCGGAAGGACCATGACCGCGAGCAAGACGCCGGCCGTGAGCAGAGTGTCCCCGCTCAACGGATCGAAGGGTTGCAGCAGCGTGAACATCCAGTCGCGAAGCAGCACGATTCCGAGCAGACCGTAGACGACGGACGGAATCCCGGCGAGGAGCTCGATCACGATCTTCACGGCGATGCGCGCGCGGTGCGGCAGGACCTCGGCGGTGCACACCGCGGCGCCGAGGCCGAGCGGCGCGGCCA
>JAUIME010000393.1 GCA_030433195.1 bacterium | reverse complement strand
GCCGTCGCTTCCGGGTGGAGCGCCAGACGCTCGCCGCGCTCGAGCATCCCGCGATCGCGCGCCTTCACGATGGCGGTTCGCTCGACGACGGGCGACCGTACCTCGTCATGGAGTACGTCGACGGCGTGCCGATCGATCAGTTCTGTGCCGAACACGGCCGTGACGTGCGAGGTCGAGTCGAGCTGCTCTTGCGCGTCTGCGATGCGGTGGAGTATGCGCATCGACATCTCGTCGTTCATCGCGATCTGAAGCCCGCGAACATCCTGGTCACGTCCGACGGGGCGCCGAAGCTGCTCGACTTCGGGATCGCGGCGCTGCTCGACGAGAAGAGCGGGAGGCCGGACGAAGGCGGGGAGCACGAGGGGCCGGCGGATGCGCGCTCGCACGTCGTTTCGCGTCCCCTGACGCTGGGTTACGCGAGCCCCGAGCACATCCTCGGCGAGTCGGTGACGACGGCTTCCGACGTGTATTCGCTCGGGGTGGTGCTCTACGAACTCTTGTGCGGCGCGCCTCCCCATGAGCGCGCGGGCGATTCGACGACGCGGCGTGAGCGCATCCTCGGAACCGAGCCGTTGCCGCCGAGCGAGCGGGTTCCGGACGCCGCGTCGCGCCGACGGATCGCGGGGGACCTCGACGCGATCGCAGGACGCGCGATGGCGCGCGACGCGTCGGATCGCTACGGTTCGGTGGAGAGCTTCGCGAAGGATCTGCGTCGCCATCTCGACGGGCGGCCGGTCGACGCGCGTCCGTGCACCATCTCGTACGTGTTCGGGCGTTTCGTGCATCGGAATCGACTCGCGGTCGGGACGGCCGTCCTCGTCACGGCGCTCTTGACGATCGGTGTGCTCGCCCTCTTCGATCAACGCGCGCGCCTCGAGGTCGCGTGGGAACACTCCGAGTCGGCGCGCGGTCGCGCGGAGCGCAGCCTCGATTTCTTGCGCGACATGCTCGCCTCCGTCGATCCGAGCCGTGACGGGCCGGAGGTGCCGCTTCGCGACGTCCTCGATGATGCGGCGCGCCGGCTCGAGCACGAGTTTCACGGCAGTGAATCCGGATCGCTCGATGCGAGCACTCGCGAAGAACTCGCGCTCGAAGCCGAGCTGCATGCGGCGATCGGGAACGCGTACCGCGGGCTCGGTCTCTACGATCGTGCGACGACTCACCTCGAGCGAGCGTACGACCTCACGCGGCGTGTTCACGGTCGGGGAGAGGGCGCGCTCGATGGAAACGTCGTGCACGAGGCGGTTGCCCAAAGGCTGCGCGACCTCGGCGCTCTCGACTACGCGCGCGGCGAGTTCGAACGGGCCGCGGAGCACCTGCGGATCGCGGTGTCGATCTACGAAGCCACGACGGGGGCGCGGACACTCGACCTGGCCGTCGCCAAGAACGACCTCGCCGTCGTGTCGGGAAGGATCGGTCGAGTCGACGAGGCCGAAGCCCTGTTCGAAGACGCGCTGGCGATTCGCCGGGAGCTCCTGGGCGCGCGAGATCTGGCCGTCGCCGAGACGCTCAACAACCTCTCGAGCCTTCGACGTCAGCAGGAACGAATCGAAGACGCGCTCGACCTGCTCGAGCAAAGCCTCGCGATCCGACGCGAGCAGCTGCCATCGGATCATGTTCTCCTCGTGCAGAGCCTCTCGAATCTGGCGGTGCTCGAAGGCCAGTCCGGCGATTGGGAAGGGGCGCGCGATCGGCTTCGCGAGGCGCTGCAGGTCGGCCGGCGGCAGCTCGGATCCGAGCATCCCGAGCTCGCCGCGATGCTGGGCAATCTCGCGTTCATCGAGCTGCGTCTCGGGGATCCTGCCGCGGCGGAGACGCTACTCGCGGAGTGCACGCGTCTTCGATCGTCCTTCCTCGAGGCCGATGACCTCCATCTCGCGATGACTCGCGCGACGTGGGCGGAGTGCCTTCTTCGGACCGAAGACCCCGCGCGTGCCCGAGCTCAGCTCGACCTGGCGATCGACGTGATCCGAGCCGCCTACGGGGCGGGCCATGAACAGACCCGCCGCTACGAAGCGCTGCTCGAACAGGCGCGAGAGCAGGGATCGGCGACTTCGGACGACGGCGAAGGATGAGAGCGCGAGCGAACCGGCGCCAAGGAACGAGGTCGTGCCGATCGCGACGATCACCGCGACGACGGGGTTCTTCACTACTGTGGGTTTCCTTCCTGTCGCGAGAGGGCGTCGAGCCGTATTCATGACGCGACGCCCCCTCGAGGATCCGCGGCCGCGTCTCTACGGCACGGTCACGCGGAGCAGGTCGGAAACGCATTCGTCCGGGCACGTGCCGCGCTCGGCGCTCTGGAGCAGGAGCTCGAGTCCGCTCGCACCGTTCGGAATCGGAATCTCGAAGGTGATGACGCCTTGGGCGTCGAACGTGAGGTTGCGGCCGCCGACGATGTTCTGACGGGTGAGTCCGGCGATGTCGAAGGTCGCGCAGTAGCCGCCGCGATCGTCGGCTATCGTGGTGCCCGCTTCGAATCCGTAGGCGGTGACGCCGCGCGATCCGGGCGTCCCGCCGCGGATCGTGAACGTGGCGCGTTCGCCGGCCACGAGACTCTCGACGTCGAGCGTGAGGCAACTCTCGCGCGGGGTCGCGCGGAGGAGGGAGACGAAGACGCCTTCCATGCGCCACCCCACGACCGCCGCGTCGGCCTGGCCGTCGCCGTCGAAGTCTCCCGAGTGCGGCTGCAGCGCGGAGGTGTCGACGCCGTAGCGCTCGCCGCGCTGCAACGATCCGTCGCCCGTCCCTCGGAAGACGACGATCTCGGCGTTGGTGCGGGCCGAGCTCAGGACGTCGAGATGCCCGTCCCCGTCGAAGTCGGCGACGTCACAGCCGAACATCTCGATCTCGGATCCGTGCGGGCCGTATCGATAGCCGACGTCGAGGAGGGCACCGGTGCCGTCGCCGAGCATGACGCCGACCGCGGGTACGTCGACGTTGCCGAAGGAGAGCGGTTCGTACGCGGTCCCCGAGTAGGCGACGTCGAGGTGGCCGTCCCCGTTCATGTCGGCGGGTCCGATCCAACTCACGGCACCGGCGTCGGCCGCGATCGCGCTCGGATAGCTCGTAATCGAGGGGAAGGTGCCCGTTCCGTCTCCGAGCATCACCGTGATCCCGTTTCCTGCCGAGGAAGCGATCAGGTCGACGTTGCCGTCCCCGTTCAGGTCGCCGGCCTCGAGTCGGCGTGCGGCCTGGCCGTTCTGTTCGAGCACGACGCGAGCCGGTGCGAGGGTGCCGTCACCGAGATTGTCGAGCAGGAATACCAGAACCGGGGACCCGCCCGGCGTTCCGAGCGACTCGCTGACGGCGATGTCGAGGTCGCCATCGTTGTCGTAATCGAGCGCCACCTGTTCGTTGTCGCCGGCGGAGTTCAGCGCATGGGTCGTGATCGGGCCGAACGTGCCGTCGCCTTCGTTGAAGGCCGTGTAGAGGTTGTAGGGCGGGCAATCGGGATGCTTCGTGAGGATGAGATCGGCGAAGCCGTCGCCGTCGAGGTCGGCGAGCCGGATCGCGCGCATGCATCCGAGCAGGCGCTCGTCCCGCGTGACGGCGAAGTCGCCGCTGCCGTCGTTGCGAAGCGAGAGGATCGCCGTGGAGTACGCGGTCACGACGTCGAGGTCGCCGTCGAGATCGATGTCGGCGACGTCGAGTCGGCTCGTGCGGCCGTCGACCGGAGTGCGATCGGGGAGCGAGAAGCCGTCCTCGCGTTGCGTGTGGACGTTGATCGATCCCGTGCCTCCGTAGAGGAGGTGCTCGACCGTGAGAATCGCATCGGCGAGGCCATCGCCGTTCGCGTCGGCGATCGCGATCTCGTCGGCGACGTCGCCGACCGTGAAGTACTCGACCGAACCGAACGTCCCGTCGCCGTGTCCCTCCACGTAGCCCCAGCCGTCTTCGACGATGTCTTGTGCGGTGAACGCGATGTCGAGGTCGCCGTCGCCGTCGACGTCGGCGAGGTCGAGCCCGAGTGGATGGCGCTCGAGTACCGTCGCGACCGGAGTACCGGAGTCGAGCGTGCCGCCGCCCGTGTTCCGGAAGAAGCCGACCGCTCCCGGGAATCCGATCTGTTCGTACTCGCCGTACACGACGTCGGGGAGGCCGTCTCCGTCGAGATCGCCGATCCGCACGCGATCGGGAGTCTGGAAGAGCCCCGGAGCCGTGTAGCGGACGGTCGGCTCGAAGTTGCCCGATCCGTCGCTCAGCAGGACGCCGAACTCGTTGCGGTTCCAGTAGGAGTAGGCGATGTCGGCGGCGCCGTCGAGGTTGAGGTCGCCGGCGTCGAGCCGATGCGGGATGTCGGTCGTCGGGAGGTCGATTCGTGTGGCGAACGATCCCGTGCCGTCGTTGCGGAGCACGGTGACGACGCGCCCGCCGTCGCTCTGATTCGTCGACGAGGTCGTCGCGAGGTCGATGTCCCCGTCGCCGTCGAAGTCGGCCGCGACGATGTCGAGCGGAGCGTTCGACGTCGGGAACTGCCCGGCGCTCGTGAACGTGCCGTCACCGTCGTTCGTGAAGACGAGCACGAAGCGTCCCGTGATCGTGTCCTGCTGCGTCAAGGCGAGGTCGAAGTCGCCGTCCCCGTCGAAGTCGGCGGTCGTCACGGCCGACGTCGGTCCGGTCGGACCCTCGTACAGAACCGGCGGTGCGTACGAACCGTCGCCTTCGTTGAGGAGCACGAGGAGCACGGGATCCCCCGTGAGGTGCGGGGAATCGGCGTTGGCCATGGCGACGTCGAGATCCCCGTCCGAGTCGAAGTCGGCGGTCGCGAGGCCGCGAGGTGCCGCGAGAGGGTGGCCGCTCTCTTCGCCGCCCGCCGTGAATCCACGTAGGGTTCCGTCGAGCAATGGAGGCGCCGCCGTGGCCGCCGTGTGTACGAGGATCCCGGTGAGGATTCCGAGGCCCGTGGCCCCGAGTCGACCGAGCAAACCGTGGTATCGCATGGTGTCACTCCTTCCCTTTCCCGTGTCCGTGCCGGGCCTCGAGGACCGCCGGCCGGCGACGCACGGACTCTTTCTTCGAAGCGTCTTCGCGCTCGCAAGAGACTCTGGGACTTCCATCCCTCGTTTCCGCCAAAGAAAACCGGATTCGGCGTTTCGAGGGAATGGCGCGCGGGTAGGAACCCACGCAATGCCCGTACCATGCGGGAAGGCCCGTGCGAAACGAAGAACGCCGAAGTCGGCAGCGCCGGATGCGGCGCGTCGACTTCGGCGGGGAAGGACTACAGGAGGCTCGAACGGCTCGATCAGGGCACGATCTCGAGGATCACGGCGTTGGTCGCGCTCACGCGCTTGGTTCCCCCGGAAGCGAGGTCGGTGATCGCGCCTTGGAACGTGACCGTCGTCCCCGCGGGGAGGTGGGTCGCGTCGCCGCTGGAGAGGTAGAGAAATACCGACGGCGCCGGCAACGGATCGGCGATCGGTTGTCCCGCGAAGTCACGGCTCGCACCGACGGCGTCGATCTTGCCGATGCCGTTCCAGACGGCCATCGGGGACGCCGCGTCGAGCAGCA
>JAUIME010000392.1 GCA_030433195.1 bacterium | reverse complement strand
GAAGCATGAGACGTCGCAAACCACGCTCGGCCGCATAGGCACGCATGATGTCGGCATACGAGACGACATCGGTGCCGCCGATCTCGAAGACGCGGCTGCCGTCGTGCTGCAGGTCGATCGACTGCACGAGATACTCGATGACGTCGCGGATCGCGATCGGCTGCGCGGCCACGCGCACCCATCGCGGAATCACCATGACCGGTAACCGCTCGACGAGGTGTCGCACGAGATCGAACGAGAGGCTCCCGGCGCCGAGGATGATCGAGGCGCGAAGTTCGATGACGTCGACGCCCGACTCGCGCAGAATCTCGCCGACTTCGTGACGGCTGCGCAAGTGCGGCGACAGATCGTCGTGGTCGTCGCCGAGTCCGCCGAGGTAGACGATACGCCGCACTCCCGCGGCTCGCGCCGCATCCCCGAAGTTGCGCGCGGCTTCGCGATCCTGCTCGACGAAGTCGCCGGTCGTCCCCATCGAGTGGACGAGGTAGAACGCGCAGTCGATGCCTTCGAACGCCGCGTCGAGACTCGAGCGGTCGAGCACGTCGCCTTCGATGACCTCGGTGTCGTCGCCAGGGTCGGACAATCGACTCGCGCTGCGGACCAGGCATCGCACGGGACGTCCCGCCCCTTCGAGCGTGCGCAGCAGACGACTGCCGACGTAGCCGGTTGCGCCCGTCAGCAGCACGCGGCCGGAGCGGGTCGGGTCGTTCGACGCGTTCATGACGAGCGCTCGGCCGCGGCGTCGCGCACGATGCGATCGATCTCGAGAACGAGGCGCGGCGAGTATCCGCGATCGTGGAACCACACGACGCGCCCTTCGGCATCGAGCAGTACGACGCGCATGTTGCGCGGCTTCTCACGACCGGTGAAGCGTGCGATCTTCCCGGCGTCGCCGTAGACGGTGATGACCGATCCCCAATCCTCGGACGGGATCCCCGAGCGCATGCCGCCGTCGATGCTGTTCGCGAAGAGACTCGCGATGCGGCTGTCGATGGCAGGGACCTCGCGCACGCGCACGGGAACTTCGGCCTGCAGCAGGCCGAGCATCCAGCGGTCGGCGTCGAACTGGGCCTTCTGGACGTAGCCGATCAGCAGCAGCGTCATGTCGCCGCGGAGGTCGTCGGGGAGCGTGTACTCGTCTCCGTCGAGCGATTCGCCGCGGACGGTCGGGAACCATTCCCCGACGGGATTCCGATTGGGAGGCACGCTCGAACACGCCGTCAGGAGCGCGAGAAGCGGCACGAGAGCGACGTATGCCGAGCGAAACAGGGGTTTTTGTGCGGTCATGACGGCGATTTCGTGCCGCTCGCCCCTGTGGATTCATCGGCCTCACGCTCTGACTCGCCCGGCCGGAGTGCGCTCGCCGGGGCGCGCGGCGGCGCCCCGGCGAGTCTCGTGCTTTCGAGGAGCCGTACGAGGTTACTTCGGCGAGTCGAACCGCGTCGCGACGGCGGCGTCCGGGCCTTCGCCGGCGAGAAGGCGCGTCACGGTGCCGTCGGCGTCGCGCTCGAACCGCAGAATCGTCAGCGGCTGCGAGAACGTGAAGCGGGAGAAGCGCCCGTCGCCCTGCGGGACGAACGCGATCTGCGGGACCTCGCCGATCCGGTACCCGAGAATGGTGCCGTTCGCGAGCCCGTAGCGGATGCAGAAGGAGCCGCGTTCGAAATCGAGCCGCGCCGTCGTACAGGTCATGCCGCGCTCGGCGTGCGGCATGGTTCCGAGCACGCGGACGTCCTTCACTTCGCCACGCTCGGCGCGCCAGATCTTCCAGTGCTCGGCGCCGCGCTCGTCGAACGATCCCTCCGGGTGTCCGAACATCGCCGCTTGCAAGTCGTAGTTGCCGCGTGACGCCTCACGCAGCATCGCCTCGACGCGGTCGTTCTGTCGCAACACGTGTCGCTTGCGCATGCGAGTCATCGGTGCGACCGCGTCGTACGCCGACTGCCCTTCGGCGCGCGCAAGCAGTTGGTCGCCATCGGCGATCACGTCGACGCGGCCCCCGTCTTCGAACGCGTAACGACCCGCGATCCCGTCGAGCTCGCGCTTCGCCACGTCGTCGGAGACGAGCGGCGGCGGAAGCGTCACCGCGGGCTGACCGAACAGCATGGGCGCGATCGATTCGAGCACTTCGATCGACACGACGTCGGCGTTCGACGCGAGGAACACGAACACGTCGTCGTCGACGTAGTCGCGATAGACGGCGGCGGAAATCTCGGCCATGCCGTCGTGCTCGACGAGAAGCGTGTCGCGCGGCGTGCGCAGGATTCCCCATCCGTATCCGTAGCCGGCCCCCGGTGCGTGCGGAAACCGAACGTGCGGCGTCGTCGCCTTCGCGCGCGCCTTGTCCGACAAGACCGTATCGCCGTGCAGCGCGTTCTTCCAGCGGTACATGTCCCACACGGTCGAGTGGATGCCGCCCGAACCGCGCAGCCCGAACCAAGGACCATCGTCGGCCGCGGGTCGCTTCAGCGTCGCACCGATGTGCGTTCCCATGAGGTACGACACCGCGATCCGCTCGTCGTTCCACTCGGGGATCGTATGGCCCGTCCGGTGCATCCCTGCCGGGACGAACAGCGTCTCGTGCAGGTACTGGTCGTAGCTCATGCCCGATGCGACCTCGATCACGGCGGCGAGCATGCCGTAGCCGCCGTTCGAGTACTCCATGCGCTCGCCGCGCTGGTCGTGGAGCAGACGCGCGCCGAACATTCGCTTCACGAAGTCGTCGCGTCCGAGCGGCTCGACGTCGCTCGCGATGTCGGGCAAGGCCGCCGTGTGCGTCATGAGGTGGTGCAGCGTGATGTCGCGTCGGTCGGCCGGCGCGTCCGGAAAGAACTTCGAGATCGGATCGTGCACCGAGAGTTTGCCTTGCATCTCGAGCGCGAGGATCGCGGCGGCCGTGAACTGCTTCGAGATCGAACCGACCGTGAAGACCGTGTCGGTGGTGAACGGGATGCCGCGCTCGCGATCCGCGAGCCCGTACCCCTTGGCGATGACGACCTCGCCGCCGACCGCTGCGAGGATGGCGCCCGAGAATCCGGCCCCTTCGAAACGCGACAGCGCGTCGTCGAGCACGTGCCCGAGCTCGCCGCGAACGACCGTGCCCGAGGACTTCGCCGGGCCGGCCGCTGCGTCGGAGGCCCGTGCAACGGGCGTCGTCGTCAGGGTCGCCGCGAGGCAAGCGAGGAACGCGAGAAGCCTCGCGCCGCGTGTGGTGGTGTATCCGGTGGTCGCGAGCGATGCGCTTGGACTGCGTCTCATCGATCATTCTCCGTTTCTTCGTCGTCGATCGAGTTGGGGGTGACGATCCGCGAGACGGAGTCCGCTTGGATCGTGCGGGCGCCGATGCGGAACGTGTAGATCCACGAGCTTCCGACCGCGTCCGTGAACGCGACGCGAAGCGTTTCGTCGTCGGGTCGCGTGACCTCGGTTCGCGCGTCGGCCGGCAGGCCGAACGCGAGATGGCCGAGAAAGCGCACCGTCGAGCGATCGGTGTCGGGGTCGTGCGTCAAGCGATAGAGCGCGGAAGGAGCGTCGTCGGATGTCGGCATCCGCACGAGCTCGTGCGCGTGGCCGGTCGTATCGGTCCAGGCGTCGAGCCGCGTGCCGCGAGCGAGGTCGCGGGGTTCGAGCCGCGGCGGCGGCGCCATCTCTCGTTGCGGCGTGCCGACGACGATGCGGTCACGCTCGCTCGCGTCGGGGCCGAGGCGTTCGATGACGTCTTCGGTGTTCTCGGCGAAGACGCCGAGAGGATCGAGTTGTCCGTTCGTTCGGACTTGCATCGTCGTGCGATCACCGCCGGGAAACTCGTCGCGCTGCACGTCGATGCGCGAGCGGCCGTGGTCGGTGTCGACGGTCGTGCTTCCGCGACCGTTCTCGTCGAGCGGAACGTCGAACGCGCGTCCGTCGAGCTCGACGCGGAGCCAACGCACGAGCCGCGGCAGCGCACCGCTCGCCGTGAACGAGATGCCGCCGATCGCGATCAAGAGCGCGGCGGCCATGGCCCACGTGCGCCTCGGGCTCCGCGTGCGGCGTGCCGTGGTGTCGCGACTCCACGCATTGGCCGCGCGGTCGAGCGTCCGCTGTTCGTGATCTTCCGAAAGCTCGAAGCCGGGATCGTGCAGCACGTCGATCGCATCGTCGACGGGATCTCGCCGGGGAGGAGTCGTCATGGGTTCGTCCTTTCTTCGAGTCGTCGACGCAAGGCTTCGCGACCGCGCACGAGGTGGGACTTGACGGTATTGACGGGGCAGTCCATCGCGAGCGCCACATCGCGCACGGGGAGCCCTTCGAGGTAGTGAAGCGTCATCGCCGCTTGTTGCTTCGGCCGGAGGTCGAGCAAGGCGGCGCGGGCCGTCGCTTGCGACAGGCGAGCTTCGGGGGAGACGGCATCGGAGTCGACGGGATCGGACGACAGCGGCTCGAAGGTGCGCAGACCGCGCCGTCGCACGTAGCGGTTCACGCGATGCGTCGCGATGCGATACAGCCACGCGCGCAGCGGTACCCCGCGGTGGCGGTATCGAGGCAGTGCTTCGAGCGCGGCGACGAACACGTCGGCCACGAGGTCTTCGGTGACGTCACGCGATCCCGTACGGTGGTTCACGTAGCGGGCGATGGCCGGGGCGTGGGCGCGATACAGGGCAGCGAAGCCGTCGCGGCTGCGCTGGGCGGCGGCAACCATCTCGCGATCGCGTTCGATCGTGCGGTCGCGATCCGACGAAGCCGCCGCAAGGTGCGTGGCTGTCGCGCCGTTGAGATCGGTCGCGCTCGGTGCGGGACGCGTGCGGCCCTTGGCCGGCACGGTGTCGCTTCTCATGGGCAATCCTCACTCGCGTTGCGCCGGCGAGTTCCGGCGCATGAAACGGGCGGTCGCTCGACCGATCGACGATCCCGAGGATCGCACAGGGCGAGCGAATCGGCCGACTAACCCACATTATTCACGAGTCGCCGGCTGCAACGGCGCATCTGCCGCCAGCAGCTTCGTTACGCTTCATCGGGCGTTCTCAACGACCTGACAGGTCGCCTGCGACGCCCTCAGACGCAAGCCTTGCTGCTGGCAACACCTGCACCGTTTCGCTCGGCATCTCATGAATAATGCGGGCTAAAGGTGCAGTCGGCCGGGTTCCATACCGATTCAAGCCGCGAGTGATGGCCCAGGTTGCAGACGGAGCCGAAAAAGTCTGAGGAAAACTCGGTCTCCGGATCGTCAGGCTTCGTGCGACGTGTCCCCGCACGATCCCTCAGATCACCCTGAGAGCCCGGAGACGGCGCTCTCAGGGGCGAAACGTCGCTTTCGGGCCTTCAAAGGTCCTTGCGCGCGTTCGTCGTCGGGCGCGCCGGCGGCAGGTCACGATTTGCGAGACCGGGGTGGTCGGGCGCGATGCGCGAAACGCGAAAGGCGCCGAACTCGCCGCCGGGCCCGCCCGGGCCGCCACCTCGGCGCCCGCCGCGACGATCGGGTCCACCGCGATCGGGGCGATCACCGCGTTCGCCGTCCGCCATGCCGGCGTCGCGG
>JAUIME010000391.1 GCA_030433195.1 bacterium | reverse complement strand
GGTGCCGGGCTCCGGTACTACGAGTCGGGGCCGCCGTCCGTCGACCGGATGTCGCTCGCGCGCTTCGAGGACATCGAGAGCATGCCGGTACCGCGCGCCGCGGATCACCCGCAGATGCGCGAGACGATCGAGGCGATCCGGTTGCTCGCCAAACGATACAAGGGCGAGGTGCCGATTCTCGGCGCCTTCATCGCGCCGTTCTCGCTGCCGAGCATGCTGATGGGCACGAAGAAATTCATCGCGCTGCTCGAAGACGACACGGGGATGCGTGAGCGTTGGATGCCGACGCTGTTCGCGAAGTGCCGCGAGTACGCGACGACCTGGGCGAACGATCAACTCGAGGCGGGCGCGGACATCGTCGTGATGGCGGACGGGATGGCGAGCGCCGACATTCTCGATACGGCACGGTTCCGTCGCTACGCGCGGCCGGTGATCGACGCGACGCTCGCAGACATCCGCGGAATCGTCGCGTACGAGTTCGTCGGGCGCGCGCAGCCGCTCCTTCCCGAGTGTCGTGATCTCGACGTGGCGGCATTCCTCGTCGGGAGTGACGACGACCTCGAGGCGTCGCGCCGGATGATCGGGAACAAGCCGCTCGTCGGCAACGTCAACAACATCAAGGCCGTCCACTGGACGCGCGATCGCGTGTACTACGAGTGCCGTCGGGCGCTCCGCAGCATGGGATCGACGGGCTTCATCCTTGCGAATCAGGGCCCCGAGCTTCCGTACCACACGCCGCAGGAGAACATCCGGGCGTTCGTCGAAGCCGCCCGCGACGCGGCGAGTCGAACCGAACGCCCGTCACGCGCCGTTCGAGCGTAGGGGCGGGCGCGAGACGTGACGAACGGCCCGGCGTCCGCTCGTCGCGCGAGCGTTTCGGCGCCGGATCTCGTAGGATGCTTCGCATGCTGCGCCTCTACGATCCATCTTCGAGAATCTCCAAGGCCGAGTACGAGAAGCTCGTTCCGGGTCTTCGCGTCGGGCTGGTCAACGGGCAGTTCGATCTGCGGGACTCGGGAGAGTCGCTCCTGTTGCTCATCGCGGGCGACGATCGGCTCGCATGCGAGGAGTCCATCGACCGGATCCACGAGTGGATGGACGCCCGCTACATCCGCACCGAGGTGTACGGTCCCCGGACCGACGAGGAAGCCCAGCGGCCGCGATTCTGGAGGTACTGGCGAGGGTTGCCGGCTGCGGGTCTCATGGGGATCCACTTCGGAGCCTGGGCGCTCGCGGCCGTTGCCGACCGTGTGTACGATCGCATCGACGACGCGCGATTCGAGTGGCGGATCGAGTGCGTTCGCGCGTTCGAGCGCTGCCTCGTCGACAACGGGACGCGGCTGCTCAAGCTCTGGTTCCACCTCCCGAAGCCGCTGCACGAGAAGCGACTCGCCAAGGCGTCGAAGGGCGGCGGCGGATCATGGCAGATCACGGACCGCGACTGGAAGATCCTCGATGCCTACGACACGACGGTTCCCGTCGCTACGAAGTTTCTCGAGGCGACGCACACCGATGCGTGTCCGTGGACCGTCATCGACGGGAGTCATCGCAGGACCCGCGACATCGAGGTCGTGCGGCGGATTCTCGGCGGACTCGCGCTCGACGGAACGCGCATCGAACCCGTCACGACGGGCCCAACGGGGGCTCCGACTCCCGAACCCCCGAGGTCGTCGCTCGCCTCGGTCGATCTCACGAAGCGCCTCGAGTACGACGTCTACCGCAAACAACTCGAGAAGCAGCAGCGTCGCGTGCGTAAGCAAGTCGACCGGGCCGTCGAACGCGAGATGTCCTCGGTCATCGTGTTCGAAGGGATGGACGCCGCGGGGAAGGGCGGCGCGATCCGCCGGCTCACCCGAGCGCTTTCGGCGCGCGACTACCGCGTCGTCCCGATCTCGGCGCCGACCGACGAAGAAAAGGCGCACCCGTATCTTTGGCGGTTCTGGCGTCAGCTTCCGCGCGCGGGCCGAATGCTCGTGTTCGATCGGAGTTGGTACGGCCGCGTCCTCGTCGAGCGCATCGAGGGCTATGCGACCGAGGCCGAGTGGCGCCGCGCGTACGACGAGATCAACGACTTCGAGTCGCAGATTCTCGACCACGGGATTCCCGTCGTGAAGTTCTGGCTCCACATCGATCGCGACGAGCAACTCCGTCGCTTCGACGAGCGCGCGTCGACCCCGTACAAGAAGTACAAGATCACCGACGAGGATTACCGCAATCGCGCGCGCTGGGACGACTATGCAGCCGCGGTCGACGAGATGGTCGCGCGCACCGGAACCGACACAGCGCCCTGGCATCTCGTGCCCGCCAACGACAAGCGCCACGCCCGGGTGCAGATCCTCGAGACGGTCGCTGACGCGCTGCGCGACGCGATGAAAGACCGGCGCTCCTGATCCCTCGGTTCGACGGACTCGATCCTATCGATGTTCGGGCTCACGGCCAGTTGTTTGGGTTGTAATACACCCGCTTTGCAGCTGGTGCGGCTGATGGTATCTTGCCCGGCCGAACGCGGAACCGCATGAGGTCGTGATCGAGCGAGATCGACGTCACGCCTGGTTCCGACGCGGGATTCGCATCCCCCGTATCCTGTCTCCCGATCCCGCCACGGATCGATTCCTCAGCTCGATCGAGTTCGAGGATCGACCGGGCGATGACCGCTCGAAAGGACCCACGACCATGAGATTCAGGTGTCTCGCGATCGCCGCTTTGCTCGGCCTCCTCGTCTGCGCGGAAGCGATGGCCCATTTCGTTTGGCTCGTGGTCGAGCCCCGATCCGAGCGCGTGGAGGTGCAGTTCGGTGAATCCGGGGGCGATCCGTCCCCCGAGCTCCTCGACCGCATCCACGTCGAGACCGTGCGGCGAGTCGACAGCGGCGGCCGCACGGAAGTCTTGCGGCTCGAGCGCTCCGAAGAAGGGCTCACGGCTGCGGTGAGCGCAGGGGGCGACGATCCGGTCGCGACGTATGCCGACGTCACGTTCGGGACGATGACTCGTGGAGACGTGACGTTCCTCCTGAAGTACTGGGCCAAGACCCTGGAGGGCGAGCGAGCCGAGTGGGCGAAGATCGACGTCTCCGCGCACCAGAAGCTCGACATCCACCCGCAAGGCGCAGCCGAAGGCGATACTTACGGCTTCGTCGTACGCTGGAACGGGGCGCCCGTCGCGGGCGTCGAGGTCGTGGCGCTGATGCCCGGTGGGGGGCGTCGCGAGCTCACGACCGACGTGCGCGGACGCTTCGCCGTCGAACTGAGCGAGTCGGGGCTCTATTCGATTCGCGCGCGACACGTCGACACGACCGCAGGCGAATACGAAGGTATGAAGTACTCGGACGCACGCCACTACAGCACGCTGACCCTGCATATCGAGGAGGATGGCTTGCAATCGCTCCCGTCCTTGCCTGCGGCTCTCACGAGTTTCGGTGCCGCCGTCGCCGACCGCGCCCTGTACGTGTACGGGGGACATCACGGCCGTCCCCACCGGTACGACATCGAGTCGCAGTCGGGAGACCTCTGGAAGCTCGACCTCGACCACCCGACGGCATGGGAGTCGCTCCCGGGTGGGCCGCGCCTCCAAGGGCTCGCGCTCGTCGGTCACGCGGGCAAGGTCTACCGCATGGGCGGCTTCACGGCCATGAATCACGAAGGAGAGGACGCTGACTTGCGTTCGCAGGACGGCTTCGCCGTGTTCGATCCGAAGAAGGGTTCGTGGCGTGACCTTCCGTCGATGCCGGTCGCGCGCTCGTCTTTCGATGCCGCGGTGCTCGACGACACGATCTACGTGGTCGGGGGATGGCGGATGGGGAACGGCGAGCCGGAGTGGCTCGACTCGGCGATCGCGATCGACCTCTCGAACGACGAGCTCACGTGGGAAGAGCTTCCCACGCCTCCCTTCCATCGACGCGCGATGGCCGTGGCCGCGCACGACGGCAAGATCTTCGTCTGCGGCGGAATGGACCGTGAAGGCGGCACGACGACCGCGGTCTCGATCTACGATCCGGTCGAGCGCGCGTGGAGCGCGGGGCCGTCGCTGAACGAGAGCGGTCGCCTCGCCGGTTTCGGATCCGCCGCGTTCGCGCTCGGTGATCGCCTCTTCGTGACCGCTTACGACGGCGCGCTGCAGCGACTCTCATCGGACGGTTCGGCTTGGGAGCGCCTCGAGGGGCTCGATGCGGAGCGCTTCTTCCACCGCATGTTGCCGATGGATTCTCGGTCGCTCGTCGTCTTGGGCGGCGCGAGCATGAGCACCGGGTCGTACGACGACGTGCGCGTGTTGACTCCCCCTGTGGATCCGCCGGCGATCGGACGCGAGACCGCACGACGCGATCTCTGAGCGTCGCCCTCTCGGCGACGACGAGGGCGGGCGCTACTCGTTGTCGGCTTCGACCGCGGCGACGAGTTGTTCGTAGATCTCGGGGTAGGAGTACGCCACACGATTCCACGACGGAATCGACTGCGTGGCGCGGCCGGCTTGGATCTCTTGCCACGCTTCACCGATGAAGTCGACGAAGTGGTTGGCGGTGAGCTCTTCCTTGTGGCGTTCGAACTCCAGGCCGTTCGTGGACGCGTCGTCCGCGTACTTCTTGATGAAGTACCACGCATTCTGGCGATAGGTGTTCTGCAACATCCGGATGATGTCGTCGTTGAGCACGAAGCCGTTCGAACGGACGTGATTCAGGAAGAACTTCGCGATGTCGACGACCATCTTGTGCAGGCCCTTGGTGCCGTCGGCTTCCGAGACTTCCTTGTGCTTGTGGTCGTAGTTGCGCGCGAGGTCGATCTGCGCGATCTTCCGTAGTGACGTGCGCTGGTAGATGTCGGACAGGGTGCTCACCTCGAGTCCCCAGTCGTGGGCGATGTTCAAGCTGCGTCCGAGGCGCTCGACGAAGCTGAACTCGCCGGCGAGCGGATAGCGGAAGCTGCGGTGGTAGCGCAGGAAGTCTTCGAGTTGGCGCTGACCGCTCTTGCGCATGAGGTCGGCGAGCGTTTCGGTGAACGGCGCCACGAAGATGCGCGTGGTGCGGCCCTTCATCTCGTGGTCTTGCAGGGAGACGCGCGCGTAGTAGCCCTTGCAGAACTCGAAGTCGTTGTCGGGGTTCGCGGTCGGCTCGATGAGGCGGCCGAGCAGCAGGCGGTCGTACGTGACGATGTCGCAGTCGTGCATCGCGATGACGTCGGTACGGCGCTTGGCGAAGATGTAACCGAGCGTGATCCACACCGACTGTCCCTTGCCGGGCACGCGGCTTTTCCAGCACGATGTTGTATTCACCTCTGGTTCGAAGCGCAAACGTGTTGCCATTTTGCAAGGTTGCTCCATACGATTTCATGAGTTCCAAATGCCGCTCGTCCAGCTCGTTGGATGTTACTTGCTTCGATTCGTCCGATGTCGCTTCAGACGTTTCGGTAGGTAATGGTTCTTTTGATGCAAGGTCTTCCAGGATTCGTGCTGCTTCGTCAGCTTCGGTCTCGTCTCCCGCAAGTTGCGCAAGCAATATGGTCTTTTGTGAGGCAATGTCTTCA
>JAUIME010000390.1 GCA_030433195.1 bacterium | reverse complement strand
CGGTGTTTCGTTCGGCGCCAACATCGCCTACCACCCGATGTCGCTCGCGCAGGGCATGCCGATCTTCGGCATCATGACCGAGTCGGACCAGACGAGCTTCGGCGTCGATGCGGCGCTGCGCTACGGGGGTCTCTCGCTGCAGGGTGAAGTCTTCGCGTCGGTCATCGAGGACCAGGGGAACAACGGCCTCGACGACGTCAACGACACGGGCTTCTACGTGCAGGGCGGTTTCTTCTTCTCGGAAGATCTCGAGATCGCGGGCCGCTACTCGATGCGTAACCACGAAGATGACAACACGGGTGCCGACGACGATTTCGAAGAGATCACCGTCGGTCTCAACTACTACATGGAAGAGCACTGGCACAAGCTGCAGCTCGACGTCTCGCGCCTCACGTTCGAGCCGGGTGGCGGCGGCGAACTCGAAGACAACGTCGTTCGTCTTCAGTGGCAGCTCAAGTTCTGATCCGACTCTTCGTGTTCGACGGACGAAAGTTCGTCATGCGAAGGAGTGAATCGAGTCACGACACGAGGCCCGCGTTTGCAAGAGCGCGGGCCTCGTGTCTATTTCGAGCTCGTGTCACATCCACGATCCGGCGTTTTGATCGAACGTCGCTCCCGTGATCGTGCGGGCGTCCGGCGAGAGCAAGAACGCGACGAGCCCGGCGATTTCGTCCGGTTCGGACATTCGCTCGAGCGGCACGGCGGAGAGGATCTCGGGGCGTGCTTCGTCGAGCGTCTTTCCCATCGACGATGCGATGCCCTCCATGCCTTCGCGCGCCATCTGCGTGTCGACCCATCCGGGGCAGATCGCATTGACGAGGATGTTGCGCGACGCGAGTTCGTGCGCGAAGGCGCGCACCATGCCGAGGGTACCCGCCTTGCTCGCGCAGTACGCCGTGTAGCCGGGTACGCCGAAGCGCGCGAGGCACGACGAGATGACGACCGCGTGCCGCGGTTCGGGACCGTCGGCCGCATGCTCTTCGAAGGCGCGAATCGTCGAGTAGGCGCCCGTGAGGTTTGTGGCGACGATCGCGTCCCAGCGGTCGTTCGGACCGGGTTCGTTGGGGCCGCCGATTCCCGCGTTCACGACGACGTCGTGGATGGAACCGAGCTTCGCATGCACGTCTTCGAACGTGCGGTTCACGGCATCTCGGTCCGCGACGTCGACCGGGAAGACCGTGGCCGCCTCGCCGATCGCGGCCGCCGTCTCTTCGAGCGGGGCTGTTCGGCGGCCCATGAGTGGGACGCTCGCGCCGTGCCGCGCGATGCGCTCGGCGATCGCGCGCCCGATGCCGGTTCCCGCGCCGGTGACCACGGCGACGCGTCCTTCGAGAGAGGCCGGCTCGTTCATGAAACACCGTCCGGTTCTGCGACCATGGTTCTCGTCCTCCGTGGGGTCGGGCTTCGGTTCAGGTGGCTTCGAGCGACGCGACAGGGGTCGCGTTCCACTCGTAGTGGATCGGAATTTCGATGTCGGGATGCAGCGAGTGGTGTACGGGACATCCCTTCGCGGCTTGTTCGAGGAGCTTCTTTTGTCGATCGTCGAGGTCGCCGGGGACGCGGACGCGGACGTCGAGTTTGCCGATTCTCCGCGCCGGCTCGGTCACCATCGATTTCTCGACGTCGATCGACATGCCCTCGAGATCGATCCCGTGTCGTTCCGCGACGATCCCCATGATCGTGGCGATGCATGCGCCGAGAGCGGTCGCGACCAGATCAGTCGGAGAGAAGCTCGCGCCCTTGCCGTGATTGTCGACGGGAGCATCGGTGTGCAGTTCGGTTCCGGACGGAACGTGGCGCGCTTCGACGCGGAGCTGGCCCGCGTAGCGCGTGCGGATCATGACCATGCGAATCGTCTCCGATAGGTCCCTGCGAGGCGCGGCGCCCACCCCGTGAAACGCGCGGGGCGGCGGGGGGTCAGATATCGTGCGCGCGGCGGCTCACGATGACGTGTCCGTTGCCCGGGCGTTCCTTGCGGTACCCTAGCAAGTGGAAGACTTCGGTAACGAACCAGCGAGCGACGCGCCGATCGACGACCAGTGCGGCGGGGCGCTCCGGGTGGCGTTCGACTCCCGGGAGCCAGTGAGCGATGCGGTGCACCCGCAGATGCCGCAGGATCGACGACACGCGTAGCCACAGGGTACGCACGCGACGCGCGATGAAGAAGCCGTCGCTGCCTTGCGCTTGATACAGCGGCATGAAGACGCGCCCGCGCATCGGTGCGCGAATCTCGCCGTCGTGATTCGTGGCCAGGAGCGCGTCCCGATCGATGCGCACGAAATTCGCGAAGCCGGGCTTCATGCGGAATCCGTCGCCGGCGACGACGGGCTCGCGGTGCAGAATTTCGAAGACGCGCGGAAGTCCGCGTGCGGATCGGTGCAGCGTGGCTCGTGCGCGACGAACGATGTCGGCGCTGTCTTCGCCGAGGCAACCGGCGGCATGAAGACCGACCCAGACGGCGGCTTCGTGAATCGCGATCGACGTCGGATCGTCGTGCTGCCCGGCTTCGAACGCGAACGTCACGCGTCCCCGCAAGCTCTGGAACTCGTCGATCGATCCGTCGATTTGCTCTTCGAGGCCGAGGATGATCGGCACGGGAAACGACATCGCGAACCGTCGGTTGCGAAGCGTGTCACCGAGAACTCCGAACGGCGCGCTCGAGGACGACGTCGTGTGCAGATCGAGGAAGTAGGAAGCGTCGTCCGGGGCGCCTTCGAAGGCGTCTTCGAGGCATCCGTCGAGCTCGACGACCTCGGTCTCTTCGGCGCGCCGCATGGAAGGCTCGCGTTCGAGGATGTCGGTCAACCGCCGCTCCGACCACGCGCGATTCAGGTCCTCGTCGAGGTAGCGGCTGCCGGTCCGCAGAGCGGCGAGGTTGCCGGCGAGCCCGACGAAGCGACCGCGGAACTCGCGGGATTCCGCTTCGAGGGTCGCGAACACGCGTTCGAGCGCGCGAACTCCCGCCGGCTCGTTGCCGTGGATTCCCGCGACGCAGACGACGCGAGGTCCGGGCTCGTTGCCGTAGTCGCCGATCGTTCGTTCGTACCGAGGTGGAGTTTCGACGGTCGTCGTCCCGAGCATGCCGCGCGCTTCACTCCTGGTTCGAGGGGGTCTCGTCGACCGGCGCGTCTTCGGTCTCGAAGGCGCGGTCGAGCAATCGACCGGCGATTTGCAGGAAGTCGCGTTCGGTCACGATGCCCACGAGCTTCCCATGCCGGACCACCGGCAGGCAAGCGATTCGGTTTGCGCGCATGATCTCGATGGCACGTCGCGTCGATTCCTCGGGCGGGACGGTGATCAGATCCGTGTGCATGATCGCGCTAACGGGGAGGGTGTGGTTCTTCCCCTCGAGCATCCCTCGACCGAGGACGCGCAGCAGGGAACGGTGCGTCACGAGTCCGACGAGCCGGTGGTCGTTGTCTTCGACGGGAACGTGGCGGATGTGCTGCCAATCCATGACGTTCGCGACGAGGTCGATGAGCTCGTCTTGGTTCACCGTGAACAGATCGGTCGTCATGATCTGCTCGACGCGTGTGATCCGGCTCAGGATCGTCTCGTGTCGCGGTCCGGGTTCGGCGAGGTCCCATTCGTGGACGGGGCGCCCGCGTCGCTCTTCGGCCACCATCGCTGCCGTCAGCGCTCCGAGGCGGTCGTCGATACCGGGCGTCTGCTTGAGGTTCGCGAGGGATCGGATCGCCCAGCTCGAACCCGTTCGTCCGCTGTCGACGCGCTCGGTCAGGATGCCCATGTAGCGAGCGACGTCTTTCGAGTCGAGCTCGGCTTGCTCGAGCCCGCTGCGTGCGAGCGGCAAGACTTCGCTGAGGATCAAATCGCGGGCGGGTCGTGTGTTGCCGTCGAAGTCGACGAGTTGCGCGTCGAGACCTTGCCGTGCTGCCGCGAGGAAGTTCGACTTCACGTCGTCGAAGGCGATCCGTTCGCGGATGTCGCGTTCGTCGCGCGCGATCGCGCTCATCAACCCGAACCAGAGCGCGGCGTTGGCGACTTCGTCGGCGGGCGTCGGTCCCGCCGGGAGGTAGCGATTCTCGATCCGCAGGTGCGCGACGCCGTCCTTGGTTCCGTAGCACGGACGGTTCCAGCGGTAGACCGTACTGTTGTGCAGCAACAGCGCCTTGAGCGGCGGCGCTTCACCGCGCTCGAGATAGGGCATCGGATCGGGGTGGTCGCCCGTTCCGATCAAGACGCGAAAGCGCGCGATGTCTTCGCGGAAGATCTCGAGCACCGATTGGTCGACCCAGCGGTTTCCGAAGCTCACGCGCGGGCTCGTGTCGCGCACGTGCGTGCTCACTTGTCGTGTGTCGAGCGACTGCAGGAACAGCGCGATCCGTGTCTCCCGCCAGAGCCTTCGTCCGAACAAGAGCGGCGAGTTCGTCGCCGCCGCCAGCACGAATCCCGACACGGCCTGCGCGATGTTGTACATGCGCGCGAACTCGGCGGGGTCGGTTTGGAAGTGGACCTGGAAACTCGTGTTGCAGGCTTCGAGCATCACCGTCGAATGACGGATGTTGAGCTCGTCCGTGCCCATGATGCGGAGTTCGTAGGGTCCGCCGCGCAGCTTGCCGAGCGCGTCGTTGAGCGCTCGATATCGCGGCAGCTCGGTCATGTTGTGCAGGCCGAGATCCGACTTGTGAAGACTCGGCAGGATGCCGGTGAGAACGGCGTCGGCCCGGTGGCGCGCGGCGGCCTCTCGGAGCTTCGCGAGCAGCGCGTCGATCCGCGCCTGCATCGCCGAGAGGCAATTCGTCGCGAACACGAGCGGCTCGAGATTGAACTCGATGTTGAACTTGCCGAGCTCGGTCGTGAAGGCCGGATCGTCGAGGTCTTGGAGGATCGGCATCGAGAGCGGGGCCGGGTGCCAGGTCCGATCGACGAGCGCGAGCTCCTGCTCGGCACCGATTCGACGGATCCCCGATTCGATCATGCCGCGATCGAGCATCGTCTCGAGCGCACAAACATCCTGCAGAAGCGACTTCATGAAGAGTCGCAGCTGTTCGGTGTCTTCCACCTGCAGAACGTCGGATTTCTCACCCATTGCCGGTATCCATGGTTGCCGGCCGGCGATTGTAAACCCGCCGCTGCTGTGAAGCAAGACCGAGGCCCCGGAGACGGATCCGCGAATCGGGAGGGGGCGGGCCTCGAGTCAGATACGTCCGCTGAGGAGGTTCGCGATCGGTTGTCCCCACTCACTCTGACGCAGGAAGATGCGGATCACCGAGGTCAGCGGCGCCGCGATGAGCGCCCCGGGCACTCCCCAGATCGTGAACCAGAAGATGAGCGAGAGAAGGACCGTGATGGGGTGCAGGTCGAGTCCTTCGCCCTGGATCAGCGGCTCGACGACGTTGCCGATGATGAACTGCACCGTGCCCGGTAACATCAACACGAGCAGCACTTGCCCGCTCACGCCGAATTGCGCGATCGCGACGGGAAGCGGCAGTATCGTCGCGATCAACGATCCGACCGACGGGATGAAATTGAGCGCGAAGGCGCAGAGCCCG
>JAUIME010000001.1 GCA_030433195.1 bacterium | reverse complement strand
GGGCGCACCACGCGAATGCTCACCCTCGAGAGATCGGGGTTGCTCGTCCCCTCCTCTCGATCCCCGCCGACCAACCATCACCCACGCCCGTCGACATCGTCGAGACTGCCGAAGGGGTGCCACCCGAACCAACGCCATTCGGCACTTGCTACCATGCCGGCAAGTGAATCCCTGACGAGTTCCTTCGAGGGTTGGGCCCTGTTTCGTGAAATCTGCGTACTTACGGTAGCCGAGACATCTGGGATTCTCAGGGCGCGCGCGCTGTTCTGGATGGTCGCGACGTTCCTGGCCCTCACGGTGCTCGCGCCTCAGTCGACCGTCTTCTGGATCGACGCGCCCTCGAGCATGACGCGAAGCGTGGCCCTCGACTTCGCCTGGATGAGCGCTGGAGTCACAGCTCTCCTCGGGATGTACTGTCATCAACTCCACAGGAGCCGACCGGCCCCGCTGATGGAGATGCGCCTTCGGTCGATCGCATCGATTCCGCTTGCCGGGATCATCGCGTCCGTCTCGATCGGAATCGTCGTTTGGTGCCTCTCGAGCGGTGTCGCTTGCATCGTCACACCGCCTCCTTCTTCTCTGGCCGTCGGCTGGGGAGAACTTGCGATTCGAGCGCTCGGCTTCGTGATGCTCGTTGCGACGCTTTCTTGCCTCGTCTCGACCGTGGTTCGTCCGGCCATTGCGGCCCCGCTGTGCCTGGCGCTCGTGGCCGCAAGTCTTGTCGGCACTCCTTGGGTAGCCTCGCGCCTCGGGGCGCTCTTCTTTCTGTGGCCCGACTTCACGCTCTCGCAACTGGCGCGGCCCACCGGCGCAGGTCACGTCTCGTCCTTCGACTCGTTCGGCCTCGCGTGCGCCCAATCCATGCTCTTCGTTTGCCTCGCCTTGACGGTGAACGCGATTCGTAGAACCTGACGAATCGACGTTTCCGACGCTAGGGCGTTGCAGAAACACCCCACGAGGCGTACTGTGTGGCCCATACGCGGGTTGCGGCCCTGCGAACCCGTCTTCAGGCAAGGGCACAACGTCGTATCGCGCTTCATCGCAAATCCGCACGGATCGCACGATGAACCGGGTTCGACTCTCTCTTCCACCTTCCTTCGAGCAGCTCGGGAGCATGCGGTGCGCTACGGAATCATCGGTGACATTCACGCCAACCTCGACGCGCTCGATGCGGTCCTCGATCGGCTCGACGCTGAGCGCCTCGACCGCATCCTGTGCATCGGCGACATCGTCGGCTACGGGGCTCAGCCTACCGAATGCCTCGCTCGGCTTCGGGACCGCAACGTCCAGTCGGTTGCCGGCAATCACGACCTCGCGGCGGCGGGGGCCCTCGACATCACCTACTTCAACGACACCGCGCGGACCGCGATCCTATGGACGCGCGAGCGTCTCTCCCCCGCCGATCTCGAGAGCCTCACCGAGCTACCGCTGACCCGCACGATCGACGACTTCATTCTCGTCCATAGCTCGTTGGACCACCCTGAGCAGTTCGAGTACGTGATGTCATGGGAGGAGGCCGAGGGTTGCCTCGGCGCGATGCCTGAAGGAGGTCCGACCCTGTGCTTCTTCGGGCACTCGCACGTACCCATCACGTTTCTTGCCGCGCACAATCTGCTCGTGACGATCGATCCCGACGTCCGCCTCGAACCGTTCGACAAGGCGCTCGTCAACGTCGGAAGCGTCGGACAGCCGCGTGACCAGAATCCGGATGCGTCGTGCGTGGTCTACGACTCCGACGAGAAGCGCATCGTCCGCCATCGCGTCCCCTACGATGTCGACGCGGCGGCCCGAAAGATCATCGATGCGGGCCTCCCGACGATTCTCGGCGAACGTTTGAAAGTCGGCCAATAGCCTTAGCGGCGGACTCGCGGATCGAGCTCGCGGATCACGACGGTGCATCGAGCTGGCGGATCGCGACGGATCGGAACGGGGGATCGAGCTGGCCGAAGAACGGCCCCGGGCAATCCCACGTTTCGAGACTTGCTCAGCCGCGAAGGTACTCGAGCTCACTCGGGAGCCCGTCGAGTCCGCCTTCGCCGAGACGGTGCCGGAAGAGGAGCTCGAGGTGGTCGAGGGGCTTCTCATCACCGAGGAACGTGACGGCCCGCGCCTCGGAATGCCGCCCGACAGTCATCATGACCTGGATCATCGAGCTCGCGTCGCACGTCTCGCCTTCCACGCGCAGAGACACGGGGGTACCGTGGTAGTTCACGATCCCGACGATCAACGAGGCTGGGCGAGCATGCAGCACGACGTCGCCCGGAACTTCGAGTTCGCGCTCGAGGACGTTCGTGTACTTCCCCAGAATCTCTTTCGCGAGCTCGCGGCCCTGCTTGATGTAGTGCAAGGCCTTCCCGAACGAGAATTCGTAGAGCTGACGCACGAGCGCATCCCACTCGATGACCTCACCGAGCTTACCGGCGGACAGTCGGCACCGGATTCCTTCTCGCAGATGCTCGAGGAAATGCGATTGGTACCGAACCATCTCGAAGTGGTGTAGTACCATGGAGATATGGCCGCGAAGCGCGCGCACGCGGTCCTCTCTCCCTTCGATCGGCGACCCCTTGATGACGGTGTCGTACTTGCGCTGGACGACGTAGATCTGCGCCTCCCACCGCCGAAGATGGTCTTCCGTGCATTGCTCGGCCAAGAACTCGACAATTGCCCCTGGTTCGAGATCGCTGGACACGACGAGGTGCTCAAATTGGTCGGCCAACTGCAGGAACATCGTCGCGACCATCGGCGCTTCGCCGCTCTCGACCTTCTCGTCGGCATCGTCGACGGTATGCGGCAAGTGCATGCGCGGCAACGGGTCCGTGAAGCTCGCCTCGTCGACGCGGTCTTCGGGAATCCGAATCTCAAGCTCTTCGACGCATTCGCGATGCACCGCGTCGAACAACCGTAAAATCGCACCGTGGCACCCCGACAGAACCTCCTCGGCCATCTTGTGGTACTCGATGAAATGGTCTCGATCATCACGAAGATGGTAGCGCGGATACCGCATCAACACGTGACGAACGAGGTAGCCGACCGCGCTGAAGCTCACGAGCGACAATACGAGCTCGGTCAGATAGGCGTAGCGCTGGTTGTTGCGGGCATCGAAGTCATCGAGGAAGTTCTTGAGCTCTCGCGCCTCTTCCATGAGGCACGAGTAGAACCGCTTCATCGTGGGGGCCCCGCTGAGGCCTTGCAGGAAGTTGCGAATCCTCAACAAGCCTTGGATCTCCCGCTGGAGGAGCTTGCGGAAGTCCTCCTCGCTGATGATCTTCGCCAGGGACTCGTCGACTGAACTGGACACGATGGTTCCTCAAAGGACCGAGAGGAGTTTCGCGGGCGATGGAAGTGAGACGCGAAAAAGGGGGACTCAGCGCCGCCCGCGCGCCGTCATTATACTGCGCGCCAGGGCACCGTCAACCGAACCGGGTGTTGCCCTCACCGCGCGTCTGTGATACGTTCCTCGCGAAGCGTCGTTCCCTGCTGGTCCATGCAAAGTACTTCGAAACAACAACTAACGACGCCTCGAAACTCGGCGCGTACTTCCGCATGAGAGCGTCCACGGGCGGGTGGCGGTCTCGCGTGCCGGGTCTCGTGTATCGGGGCCGAAACTCGTGATTCGACTGTTCCCCATGGCGCAGTCGATCGCTCGAACGAGCGTCACGGCCTTGTCCTGCACGCACTTCACGATCGGAGTGGGCGGTCCGCGCAACCATGCTGAAGCGATACCACCAACTCTTGGTGACGTTGATCTTCCTGGTCGACGTCGTGGTCACGATCGGCGCGTTCTCCGCCGCTTTCTGGTTGCGCTTCCATAGCGGCCTGATCCCGACGCCCTTCGGCATCCCCGACGCAGCCGAGTACCTGCGCGCGATTCCAGCCTGCTTGCTCATCTGCACCATCACCTACAGCTGGCAGCGCCTCTACGTGCCGCGCCGCGTGGACCGCATTCCGCGCGAAGTCGTCGATATCGCCAAAGCGACCGTGCTCACCGCCCTTCTTCTCGCGGCCGGGAGCTTCTTCTATCGTTCGTTCGAGTTCTCGCGCGCGGTCCTCGTGATCTTCTGCGTGTTCAACGTGGCGCTGCTCAGCATGACGCGCATCACCATCCGCTTCGTGCTGCGACGCGTTCGAGCCCGCGGTTGGAACCTGCGTCACGTGATCATCGTCGGATCCGGCAAACTCGGCCAGACGACGGCCGAGCACCTGCTCAAGAATCCTTGGACCGGGATCCGCATCCTCGGCTTCTTCGACGATCGGACCTCACGGATCGGCAAGACGATCCTCGACATCCCGGTCCTCGGCAAGACCGAGGAGGTGCTCGCTTGGGTCCAGAAGCACCGCATCGACCAGATCTACATCGCGCTGCCCCTGCAAGAGTATCCCGCGATCGATCCTCTGCTCGACACGCTCTCGCGCGAGACGGTCGACATTCGCTTCGTACCCGAGTTCCCTCGGCTCGTTTCTCTCAAGCCTCACCTGGCCGATCTCGATGGGCTCCCCGTCATGGCGGTTCGCGAAAGCCCGATCGATGGCTGGAACCGCATTCTGAAGCGCACCGTCGACGTCGTCGTCTCGACCGCGCTCTTGTTCCTCCTGTCCCCGCTCTTCTTGGCGATCGCGCTCCTCATCAAGTTCTCCTCGAAGGGCCCCGTCTTCTACGTCCAAGAGCGCATGGGCTTCGACGGCCGCATTTTCCGGATCGTGAAGTTCCGCACCATGGGAGAGGACGCCGAAGCGGACACCGGCGCGACCTGGGCCACGGAAGACGATCCACGTCCCACGCGGCTCGGACGTTGGCTGCGCCGCCTGAGCCTCGACGAGCTCCCCCAGTTCTTCAACGTCTTGCGCGGTGACATGAGTATCGTCGGCCCGCGTCCCGAGCGACCGGTATTCATCCAGACGTTCAAGGAGACGATCCCCCGATACATGATGCGGCACAAGATCAAGGCCGGCATCACGGGCTGGGCGCAGGTCAACGGATGGCGCGGCAACACCTCGCTCCGCAAGCGCCTTCAATACGACCTCTACTATCTCGAGCATTGGTCGCTCTGGTTCGACTTCCGGATCATGCTCCGCACGGTCCGCATCGTCTTCCGACAGCCCAACGCCTATTGAGCCCGCGCCTCGCGGGAGCACCGCCGCAAGACACGGGAGCACCTTGCGGTGCTCCCGGCTGGATTTCCCGGCCGATCATGCTCCCGGGCTGCCCCTGAACGCCTCCCCCCGGCCGTTCGACCCGCAACTAACGGGCTTGTTCATCTGGGTTCGCGGCCCGAAGTCAACTGTTTTTCCGGCAAGTCCTCAATCCTCCCCCCCGCACGTACGATAATGGAGGGTCCCCCAGGGGATTCCTAAGAAGAAGGGCTCTCAGTCGGTCACGGCTCCCGTCGTGTGCCGATCCCGCGAACATCCTGCCCGGTCGAGACTTCGCTTTCCTCGACGCGGTCCCGTTCACCGGAGGAAGAGCCATCGCCAGAGAGTCTGCCCTCGAAACGTACCTCCAGGAGATCAACCAGGTCTCGCTCCTGACCGCGGACGAGGAGAAGGATCTCGCTCGCAAGATCCGTGTCGGCGACCCCGCCGCACGCGAGCAAATGATCCGCGCCAACCTCCGCCTCGTCGTAAGCATCGCGAAGAACTACATCAATCGCGGGCTCTCGTTCATGGACCTCATCGAAGAAGGCAACCTCGGCCTGCTCAAGGCCGTCGAGCGCTTCGATCCGGACGAAGAGTGCCGCTTCAGCACGTACGCGACCTGGTGGATCAAGCAGTCGATCCGCCGCGCGCTCGTGAACACGGTCAAGACCGTTCGCGTCCCGTCGTACATGGTCGAGATCATCGACAAGTGGAAGACGGTCTCGATGGAGCTGCAGTACAAGCTCGGCCGCCAGCCGAGCGTCGCCGAAGTGGCGATCGAGCTCAACATCGCTCCCGAAAGCGTCGGCGTGATCAAGCGCGCGATCCGAACGTACACGTCGTCGTCGCAGTCGACGAGCCTCGACGTGCTGTGGTCGCTGAGTGACGTGCTCGAAGACACGAACGCGACGCAGCCCGACAAGGCGCTCTTCGAGGCGCTCGATCTCGAGAAGCTGCAGGAAGTGCTGGGGACGATCGACGAGCGCGAAGCGAAGATCCTCAAGCTGCGCTACGGCCTCGGCAACACGGAGCCCATGACGCTCAAGGAGATCGGCAAGCGCGTCAACCTCACGCGCGAGCGAGTGCGGCAGATCGAGAACGAAGCCCTCCGCAAGCTCCAGAACATCCTCACGAGGGACGACACGCGCGTCTGACGTCCTTTCGGGCCGGAGCCCCTTGAACCGCGCCCCTCGCGGAATCTATCCTGCACGCTCACCCCTCTCTGGGCCTGCGTGCGTCGATGAAGAACAAAACGGACCGGTCGAAAGCTCGCCTGTTCTTCATGCGCGGGCTCGCTTCGCTGCTCCCGACGATCCTCACGATCGTCGTCCTCTTCATTTGCTACCGCTTCGTCCGCGACAACGTCGCGGCCCCGATCAACCACACCATCCACCGGATCCTCGTCAACACGTCCTTCGGACGGGATCTGCTCGAACGCTACGGCGGTGTCGAACTCGACCTCAGCACGTACCGCTATCGCGTGCGCCCCGGCACCGAGTGGATGTCCTTCAAGAAGCCTGACTCGAATCTCCCCGATCGCCAGAAACTCACGGAGATCCTCAACGAGGCGATTCCGCCGATCCTCGGCTTCTTGATCGCGCTGCTGCTGATCTTCGTGATCGGCTTCATCCTCGCGTCGTACCTCGGTAGGCGGGTCTTCGTGCGCTTCGAGAATCTGCTCTCGAAGTTCCCCGTCATCAAGATCATCTACCCGAACGCGAAGCAGCTCGTCGAATTCTTCTTCAAGGAGAAGAAGCTCGACTTCAATACGGTCGTCGCGTTCGAGTATCCGCGCCGCGAGATCTGGGCGATCGGCTTCATGACCGGCGACGGCCTCCGACAGCTCCACGAGCACTGCGGGCGGCCGCTCGTCTCGGTGTTCATCCCGAGTTCGCCCGCACCGATGACCGGCTACACGGTCTTCGTGCCGCGCGCGGATGTCATCCCCCTCGACATCGACGTCGAGCAAGCCTTCCGATTCATCATCACGGGCGGCGTGATCGTGCCGGCCTCGCAAGTCGTCTCGGTCCCGGCCGCGCACGACGTCGAGGTGCTCCCGGTGGCATCGGACCGTCCGCCGCCTCGCGAAAGCTCCGAGCGAAAGCACGAACCCGACGCGCAATCGCAAGACAAGGCCTCGAAGCGCGAGAAATCGCAGACCCGTGGCAACACCTCGAAGACCGGTGGCAAGACCTCGCAATCCGGTGGCAAGACCTCGAAGCGCAGCCCGTCGAAACCCGGCGGCAAGGCGTCGAAATCGTCGACGCCGAAGCGAAAGCGGCCGTCATGATCCTCGTCGTCGACAACTACGACTCGTTCACCTACAACCTCGATCAATGCCTGCAGGCGCTGGGGTACGAGACCGTCGTGCGCCGCAACGACGCGATCACCGTCGAGGAGATCGTCGCCGCCCCGCCGGCGGCCATCGTGCTCTCGCCGGGGCCTTGCACTCCCGACGAAGCGGGAATCGGAGTCGAGATCGTTCGACGTATGAGCGGTGCAGTGCCCATCCTCGGGATCTGCCTCGGCCATCAATGCATCGCGCAGGCGTTCGGCGCTCGCGTGGTGCGCAACGATCCGCCCGTCCACGGCAAGACGACTCCCGTGCGCCACGGCGGCCACGCGATCTTCGCCGACTTGCCCGAGACGTTCGAGGCCGCGCGTTACCATTCGCTCGCGGTGGCATCGGACAGCGTGCAGGATCCGCTCGAGGTCATCGCGACCGGACCCGACGGACTCGTCATGGGACTCGCGCATCGTGAGCATCCGACCGTCGGCATCCAGTTTCATCCCGAATCCTATCTGACCCCGCACGGTCCGCGGATCGTGCGCAACTTCACGAGGGGGATTGCGTGTCCGAGCAGAACTTCGCCGATCGCCTGAGCGAGGCGATCCTCGCCAAGCACAGTCCCGTGTGTGTCGGACTCGATCCCGTCTGGGATCGGCTGCCGGCCGAATTCCGCGACGCCGGCGGCGCGAGCGACGATCCGCTCGAGCGCGGCGCCGACGCGATCGAAGGGTTCTGCAAGCGCGTCTGCGAGCTCGTCGCCCCCCATGCGGCCACCGTGAAGCTCCAGCTTGCCTACTTCGAGATCTTCGGCCCGCCCGGGATCCGCGCCGCGCGCAACGTCTCGCGCCATGCGAGCGAGCTCGGCCTCCTCGTGATCGGCGACGTGAAGCGCGGCGACATCGGCAGCACCGCCGACGCCTTCGCGCAGTCGTACTTCGGCGACACCTCGCTCGACTCGAGCTCGAACCCGGCGCGAGCGCTTCCGTTCGACGCGGTCACGGTCAATCCCTACATGGGAATCGACGCCATTCGGCCGTTCATGCCCTATTGCCGCGATCACGGCAAAGGTCTGTTCGTGCTCGTTAAAACGTCGAATCCTTCGTCGATCGACGTGCAGTCGTTGGTCACGGACGAGGAGCTCGTTTTCCATCGCGTGGCACGGCTCGTCGCCGAATGGGGCGCCGAGTGCGTCGGCAGCCACGGACGCAGCGCGATCGGCGCGGTCGTCGGCGCGACGTTCCCGCGTGAGCTTCTCGAAGCGCGCGAGCGCATGCCCGCAAGCCCGTTCTTGATCCCCGGCGTCGGCGCGCAGGGCGCGAAGGCCGAAGACGTCGTGGCCGCGCTCGGTGAGCCGGCGACGAACGGTGTCGTGAACTCGTCGCGCGGCATCTTGTACGCCTACGAGAAGGACGACGACCCGAACGATTGGGAATCGAGTGTCGTACGCGAGACGACGAAGCTCGCGAACGCCCTCTGGCGCGAGGAGTAGTCGGCGCGATGGCCTGGTATCGCGAAAGCTTCGGCAAGGACTACCTCGAGGTCTATGCGCATCGCGACGACCGCCAGGGCTCCTCGGAAGCCGACGCGATCCTCCGCATGCTGACGCTCGAGCGCGGCATGAAGGTGCTCGACGTGGGATGCGGGACGGGCCGTCATTCGGTGAGCCTCGAGGAGGCCGGGCTTCGCGTCACGGGCATCGATCTTTCGATCGATCTCCTGCGCAGCGGCCGCTCGCGACTCGACCGCCCCAACGACGTCTTCGTGCGCGGCGACATGCGCCGGCTACCCTTTCGAGCCGCCTTCGACGCGGCCGTAAGCCTTTTCACGAGCTTCGGTTACTTCGACGACTCGAGCGATGACGGTCGCGTCTTGCGCGAAATCCGCGGGGTGCTTCGCCCAGGCGGCCGCTTCCTGCTCGACTTCTTGAACGCACCGCGCGTCATCCGGACTCTCGTCCCGCATTCGGAAGTAACCCGCAAGGGGGTCCGGATCATCGAAGACCGAGCGATCAGCCCCGACGGGCTGCGCGTCGAGAAGACGATCCGTCTCGAGCCCGAGGCAGACGACAGCGGCGATCCGTCGGGCGACGGCACCGAGCCGTCTGCGTCGTCTCGTACGGCGAAGACGTTTCGCGAGTCGGTTCGGCTCTACGACAAGGAGGCACTCGTGCGATTGGTGGCCGATGCAGGGTTCGAGGTGCTCGACGTGTTCGGGTCGTTCGCGGGAGAACCGCACGACGACGATACGCCGCGCACGATCGTCACCGCCCGGAGGCTCGACTGAGTGATCGAACCGGTCTCCTATCGTGATCTGCCCCGTTCTCCCGCATTCTTCCGCGACTACGTGACCGGATCGCCGCGCGCGCTCGAGCTCGTCGAGGGTGGCTTCGCCGAACTCGACGATCACCTGCAAACGACCGAAGCGCTCGCCCCACGCACGTACCCGCGTGCCGAGGTCGCCGAATCGCTCGAGAGCGAGAACCGACGACTGGGCGCCGACGACGCGGCGCTCGCATCGATCGCACAGCTCGCCGACGACGACACCTTCGCGGTCGTCGCGGGGCAGCAGGCCGGCATCTACGGCGGTCCGCTGTTCACCCTCTACAAGGCCTGGACCGCGGTCTCGGTCGCACGCCGCCTCACGGCTCAGAGCCGCGGGCGCTTCCGGTTCGTGCCGTTGTTCTGGACGGCGTCCGAGGATCACGACCTCGACGAGATCACGTCGGTCGAACTCCCCGGCGCGGACGCACCGAAACGCGAACGCGCTCCGGTCGACGCCGACGGCCGCGCCGCGCACGACGTGATCGTCGACGACGCCTTCCTCGAATTCCAAGAGCACCTCCGCGGACAGCTCCCGGATTCCGACTTCCGCGACGACGCCTTCGCGCGATTCGGCGCGCGTTCGGGCGAATCGCTCGCCGATTGGTTCTCGCGCGCCCTGCTCGCGACGTTCCCCGAAACGGGGCTCGCCATCGTCGATCCGCGCTGGATCCGCGGCGCGTCGGCGCCGGTGTTCGAGCGCGTGATCCGGGAGCACGAAGCGCTCGAAGGGGCGCTCGCCAACGCGAACGCCCGCGTGTCGGACGCCGGCTACGAGCCGATTCTCGATCGTTCGGGCGCCCTGCATCTGTTCCGTACGATCGACGGCAAACGCACGCGACTCGATGTCGACGGCGATCGCGTCACCGCAGCGAGCGGAGAGTCGTGGACTCGCGACGAGCTTGTCGAGCACGTCCGTGCGCGGCCTCAGGATTTCAGTTCCGACGTCGTGACCCGTCCGCTCGTGCAGTCGCACGTGCTCCCGGTTCCGACATTCGTCGGCGGTCCCTCCGAGATCGCGTACTTCGCGGAGCTTCGCGATGCGTTCGGACTGTTGGATCTCACGATGCCGCGCCTGTTCCCGCGCGCCTCGGCGACGCTCGTCACCGAGCGCCAGATCGCGACGGCCGACGACTTCGGTCTCGACGGCGCAGCGCTGCTCTCGATGCCCGAAGCGCCCCCCGTCACGGCCGACCTCCCCGACGCCGTCCGCGAACCGCTCGACCGACTGCATCGCGCGGCGACCGAGGATCTCGCACGCCTCGCCGAGAGCGCGGGCGCGATCGAACCCGGGCTGCCACGATCGATCGAGAAGCTCGCTGATCAGATCCGCACGCGCCTCGAGAAACTCGATCGCGTCGTTCGCGACGGAGCCGAGCGTGTCGCCGGTCGCGGCCGGGATCGCTGGTCGCGCCTGCGCGCCGAGGTCGCGCCGCGCGGTCGGCTGCAGGAGCGCGTCTACGGCCCCCTTGCGCTTCGCGCCCGATTCGGCGACGGTCTTGCATCGAGCGTGACCGAGGGACTCGACGCCTTCGACTTCCGCCATCAGTTCGTCACGCTTCGGCCCGGACCCCCGCCCGAAGGAGCCGCATCATGACGCAATCCGTCGACCTACTCGTCTTCGGTCCGCATCCGGACGACATCGAGATCTCGTGCGGCGGCCTCGTCGCGACGATGGTCGAGCGCGGCTATCGCGTCGGGCTCGTCGATCTCACACGCGGCGAGACCGGAACGCGCGGCACGCCCGAAACGCGCCTCGACGAAGCCGAGGCGGCGGCGAACCTGCTCGGCGCGTCGTTCCGCGAGAACCTCGAGCTGCCCGACGGCGCGATCTCGGACGAAGAACCCGACGCGCGGCGCGCGGTCATCGAGGCGATCCGCCGCCACCGCCCCGCCGTCGTCGTCGGCCCCTACTCGACCGACTACCATCCGGACCATGCCGCCACCGGACGCCTGCTGCAACGCGTGTTGTTCCTCTCCGGACTCGCGAAGATCGATGCCGACGGCGCCCCCTGGCGCGCCGAGCAGATCTGGTCGTACATGTGCCACGACCCGTTCCCGCCATCGTTCATCGTCGATATCAGCGCGGTGTTCGAGCAGAAGCTCGCCGCAATCCGTTGCTTCTCTTCGCAACTCTACCGGGCCGGCAGCGACGAGCCCGCGACGAACATCGCGAGCGCGGATTACCTCGAACGTCTCGAAGCGCGCTTCCGCTACTTCGGGAGCCTCATCCGCGCCCCCTACGGCGAGCCGTTCCACACGACCACGCCCGTACGCATGCGCGATCCGCTGCACGCGTTCGCGTCGACGGGCGACGACCCCGACGAATGACGCACCGAACGCTGTGCTCGCCGCGCGAGCGTCAGGAGAACCCATGAAGATCGGCATCACGTGCTACCCGACCTACGGCGGCTCGGGCGTCGTCGCGACGGAGCTCGGCCGGATCCTCGCCACGCGCGGCCACGAAATCCACTACATCAGCTATTCGGTGCCCTTCCGATTTCGCGACGACCTGCTCAACACGAACTATCACGAAGTCGAAGTCACGACGTATCCGCTGTTCAAGTACCCGCCCTACGATCTCGCGCTCGCGTGCAAGATGCTCGAAGTGATCGAGGCGCACGATCTCGACTTGCTCCACGTCCACTACGCGATTCCGCACGCGATCAGCGCATTCCTCGCGCGGCAGATGAATCCGAACCGGCGCATCCGCTTCATCACGACGCTGCACGGCACCGACATCACGATCGTCGGGAACGACAAGTCGTACTACCCGGTGACGCGATTCGGCATCCAGCAGAGCGACGGCGTAACCGCGGTCTCGAACTTCCTGCGCGTCGAGACGCGGCGACTGTTCGAGATCGAGCGTGACATCGAAGTCATCCCCAACTTCGTCGACACGCAGCGATTCCGCCCCGACCCGAACCCGTGCCTGCGGCAGCGCGTGGCACCGGGCGGCGAGCGCGTGCTCCTGCACATGTCGAACTTCCGCAAGGTGAAGCGGCTCCCCGTGGTGCTGCGGACCTTCGCACGCGTGGCCGAGAAACTGCCTGCGCGGCTGCTGCTCGTGGGCGACGGGCCCGAGCGCGCCTCGAGCGAAGAGCTCGCCCGCGAACTGGGCGTCCACGACCGCGTGCTCTTCCTCGGCAAGCAAGACAGCGTCGAACGCTTCTTCCAAGCCGCGGACCTGTTCCTGCTCCCGAGCGAGTTCGAGAGCTTCGGCCTCTCGGCGCTCGAGGCGATCAGCTGCGGAGTGCCCGTGATCGGCGCGCGCGGCGGCGGTCTCCCCGAGCTCGTCGAGGACGAGCGCACCGGCTTCATCCGCGAGCCGGGCGACGCCGACGCGATGGGTGAAGCGGCGATCGACTACCTCGAGAGCACGTCGCGCCAAGAAGAGATGCGAGCGTGGTGCCGTGAAGCCGCCGTCGAGAGCTTCGAGGAGTCGAAGATCGTCGGCCAGTACGAATCCTACTACGACCGAGTGCTCGAAGCCGTCTGCTGAAACGCCCGACTATGAACCGCGTCTACTTGGACAACAACGCGACCACGCGGCTCGATCCCGCGGTGCTCGAAGCCATGTTGCCGTGGCTCACGGATCGCTTCGGCAATCCGTCGAGCATCCATGGACCGGCCCGCGAGGCGCGCGCCGCCGTCCACGCCGCGCGTCGCCCGCTCGCCGACGCGATCGGCGCCGACCAAGACGAGATCCTGTTCACGGCGACGGGAACCGAGGCCGCGAATCTCGCGGTCCTCGGGATCGCGCGAGCCGGGCGCGAGCGCGGCGACCACGTGATCACGTCCGCCGTCGAACATCCCGCAGTCCTCGAGGCGGTCGACTTGCTCGAAGCCGAAGGCTTCCGCGTGACGCGACTCCCCGTCGACGCGCACGGCGCCGTCGCCGTCGACGATGTCGAGCGCGCGATCGACGACGCGACGATCCTCGTCTCGATCATGGCCGCCAACAACGAAGTCGGCACGCTCCAGCCGGTCGAAGCGATCGGAGAGCTCGCTCGAGAGCGCGGAGTTCCGTTCCACTCCGATGCCGTGCAGCGCTTCGGCAAGGCGCCCCTCGACGTCGCCACGCTACATGTTGATGCTCTTTCGGTCTCGGCACACAAGATTCACGGTCCCAAAGGGATCGGTGCGCTCTATCTGCGCCGCGGCACACCGTGGACCCGCGTCCTCGCGGGCGGCGAGCAAGAAGGAGGACGTCGCCCGGGTACCGAGAACGTCGCGGCGATCGTCGGCTTCGCGACAGCGGCGAGCCTCGCGTGCGCTTCCGACGCCGTCCTGCACCGTGAGCGTATCGAAGGCCTCGCATCCGACTTTCTCGCGGCGCTCCGCGACCGGATCGACGGCGTCGAGCTCAACGGTCCCGCGACAAATCGCCTCGCGAACACGCTCAACGTATCGTTCGCGGGAACCGACGCCGAGTCGCTCGCGATCAACCTCGATCTCGAAGGGGTTTCGGTCTCGTCGGGATCGGCTTGCTCCTCCGGATCCGTCGAGATCTCGCACGTATTGCGCGCGATGCGACTCGAAGAATCGCGCGCACGCAGCGCGTTGCGTTTCTCGCTCTCACGCGAGACGACGCGCGACGAACTGCTGCACGTCGTCGACGTGATCGAGGCGTCGGTCGCGCGCATTCGCACGTCTCGAACGTCGTCGGGCGCCGAGGCCGGTACACCCAAACCGCCGAAATGAAATCTTACGTGCTTCGCGATGTTTGCAACGTGTTAGTCCGCTTGTGGATTTCGGGTCGCGGTACCGTCTAAGTCGTGATCATCCGGCGCCTCGCGATCGAATCGCTTTGACATCACGAGTGTCGCTGATATCATCGCGGCTCGCGTTTTCGGACGGCACTCCACGTTGCGCCTCACATTCCTCGCGGAATTCCAGCGGAACCTTTCGGAGTGACGGTATCTCTGAGGCGGGTGATTCGACTGCGGCGGGCGAACGGGGAGGGGTACGACATGGGAGTTTCGACTTCAGGGAACGTCGTCTGGTCGAACGTTCTGTCGGAAATCCAGGCCAACTGCACTCCGCAGCAGTTCCAGACGTGGTTTGCACAGCTCGTTCCCCAGGCATTCACCGACGAATCGCTCGAGCTTCTCGTTCCGAACCAGTTCACGAAGGAGACGCTCCTTCGCAAGAACTTCGTCCGCGTGATCGAAGACTCGGCGCGCAGAATCACGGGACGCAAGCGTCAGGTGGTCTTCGTCGTCGACGAATCGCAGCGTGACGAGCCTTCTGTCGAGTTCGCGCAAGCCACAGAGATCGAAACGGTTACGGAATCGAAGCCCGCCGGCCCCGACGTCGAGTCGAACCGTGCGCCGCTCGCCGGACCGATGCACGCGATGGACGCCCCTCGAAACGGCAACGGCTCGTACCTGACGTCGAGTGCGTCGGAACTCAATCCGAACTACTCGTTCCAGAACTTCATCGTCGGGCCGTCGAACCGTGTTCCACACGCGGCAGCGCTAGCGGTTGTGTCTTCACCGGGGAGTGCCTACAACCCGTTGTTCCTACACGGTTCGGTCGGCCTCGGAAAGACGCATCTTCTGCAAGCGATCTGTCATGCGTTGCTGCAGAAGAAGAAGATCGAACGCTTCCTCTACTTGTCGTGCGAAACGTTCGTGAACCACTTCATCTCGGCGATCGAGAACGGAAAGATCGACGAGTTCCGGTACAACTACCGACACGTCGACATGCTCCTCATCGACGACGTGCAGTTCCTCTCCAAGAAGGAGCGCACGCAAGAGGAGTTCTTCCATACGTTCAATACGCTCTACAACTCGCAGAAACAGATCGTCTTCACGTGCGACAGCCCGCCGAGCGAGCTCAGCTCGATCCAAGAGCGGCTCGTCTCGCGCTTCAATTGGGGACTCGTCACGCATCTGCAGTTGCCGGACTACGAGACGCGCGTCGCCATCATCAAGAACAAGGCGACGCTCATGGAGTTCGAACTCCCCGAGGACGTGGCGCACTACACGGCCGAGCGGATCGAATCGAACATCCGAGACCTCGAAGGCGCGATCACGAAGATCGTCGGCTACGCGCGTCTGACGCGACGGGTCGCCAATCTCGATCTCGCACGCGAAGCACTCATGGACGTCCCCGAGCGCCGTACGAGCGGCCCCGACATGGACGACATCCTGCGCGTCGTGACCGGGCACTTCGGCGTCAAGAAGGCCGATCTGGAGTCGAAGCGACGCCTCAAGTCGTTCACGTTCCCACGGCAAATCTGCATGTACCTCGCGCGCAATCTCACGAGCCTGTCGCTCGAGGAGATCGGCAAGCACTTCGGTGGACGCGACCACACGACCGTCATGTACGCGATCGAGAAGATCTCGAAGATGGTCGAGTCCGACCACGACGTCGCGTACCTCACCAAGGACTTCGAAGCCCGGATTCGACGGTGAGCCTCGCGCGTCGGCGCTCTCGCGGCCCTCAGGCGCTGCGATCCGGCCCGCAAAACCCGTCTCCACCACGGGTTCTCCACAGCCGCCTGGAAATCTGCCGTGTTCGTAATCGCCTGCTGAGGAAGCTCTTCGCGATCGCGGACCCGCGTTTTCCACAGCTTTCTCCAGACGACGCGTGCGTGGACGGCCGTGCATCGATGCCAAGTCGTGCTTCAGGGGACTCGATCCGTCCGAAGCGCGAAGATCGAACCGCCGTTTCTCCCCGTTCTCCTCACGCTTTCCACATCGACTTGTCCACGATTCCACAGTCGATTGTGGAAAACTCCGGCTCGTCCCGGTGTGCAAAAGCCGTGGAAAACTCGGGGAGTGACGGGGGACAGAACGCTGAAAACTCGGACGACTTCGGGCTCACTCTCGGGGCACCTGGAGTTCTCCGAGCTTTCCCCGATTCGCCCCCAAAACGATCCACCGTTTTCCCACCGACTCGGCGGACTCTTTCCGGCTTGCAAGTCGTTGCGAGAGAAGATGATCCGGATCGGCTCGAGGCGTTTTCCACATCTCCACGCCCCTTATGAAGAAGAGGATTACTTTTTTAAACTAGAAGACTTATTATCACCAGCTGCGCTGAGTTGCAGCGCTCAGCGGGAGACTCGGTCTCGCGAAACCGATCTCCGAGCTCGGGGATTTCGACATCGGTCGCAACGCGAAGCAGCGCGAATGTTGCGCAACGCGACCCGACACCTCATCACTCAGTGAGTGGACCCATGAAGATTCGTTGTGATCGCAAGCGTCTGTCCGACGCCTTCCAAATCCTGACCGGAATCATTCCGCCGCGTAGCGTGAAGCCCGTGTTGCAGCACGTGAAGCTGCTCGCGCAGGGCGATACGCTGACGATGTGGAGCACCGACCTCGAGATCTCGCTGCGTTTCCGGCTCGATGGCGTGCTCGTCGAGGAGGAGGGGATTCTCGTGATCCCCGCGGGACGCATGACGTCGATCTTGCGCGAGATCACCGACGAGAGCGTCGTGCTCGAGACGACCGATCAGACGTGCCAGGTCGTTTGCGAGAACAGTTTCTTCAAGCTCCTGGGATGGGATCCCGAGGACTTCCCCGAGATCCCTGCGTTGCCGGAGACGGGTGGTTTCGACGTCGCGGCCGAGTCGCTGCGCGAGATGATCCGCAAGACGACGTTCGCGGCGGCGCGCGAGAAGACGCGCTATGCGTTGAACGGCGTGCTGCTGCACATCGGCGGCGAGGCGATCGAGATGGTCGCGACCGACGGGCGTCGACTCGCGCGCTACGTCGTACCGGTCGAGAATCCCGACGCGATCGAGCGACGCGCGCTGCTGCCCGTAAAGGGGCTCGCGCAGCTCGAGAAGATGATCCGTCCGCAAGACGAGATGGTTCGTCTGTACTTCGAAGAGAACATGGTCGGGATCCGCACCTACGCCGCCGAACTCTCGGTGAGGCAGGTCGAAGGGGCGTTCCCCGACTTCGAGGAAGTGATTCCCAAAAGTTTCGAGAGCCGCGTGACGGCGACGGCCGGGTCGTTCTGCTCGGCGCTGCGCAAGGTTTCGATCATGACGAGCGACGAGACGCGTGCCGTTCGGATCCACTTCGGCGACGGGCAGGCGCAGTTCTCGTCGAAGTCGACCGACGTCGGCGAGTCGAAGGTCGCGATGACGACCAACGTCGAAGGGAAGGACCAGGAGGTCAGCTTCAACCCCGACTTCCTGCTCGAGGGGCTTCGCGTGTTGCCGGACGACGTCGAGTTCCATCTGGACCTGACGGACCAATCTTCACCGGGGAGGATCAGTCATGGGGAGGGGTACACCTACGTCGTCATGCCGATCAACATCGAAGGCTGATCACCGCCCGGGAACGCCGAGCGAGTACGAGCGTGTCGGCGCCTCCGAACGGACGTACGGATCGCGGCCGAGGAAGCCTCGCCGCAAGGGAAAGGCCGAGCCGGTCGGCGACATCCTGGCTCGGCTCCTGCGCAAGCACGGGGGCGGGAGCTATCGTCCCGGAGGCGGCGCGAGCCAAGGGAAGGGCGGTGCAAAGGCGCCCGACTTCAGAGCCGAGATCCGCGTCGATCTGACCGAGTTGCTCGGCGCCGAGCGGATGGATCGGGTCGAGATCCGCGGATTGCGCGCCGGCCAACTCCTCATCGGAGTGCGGTCCGCGCCGCTAAAGCATGAGCTCGAATCGTTTTACGCTCGGAAGATGGTCGAGTGGCTGAAGAACGAGAAGGGACGCAAGGAAGTGCGCCGCATCCGTTTCGACCTCGTTGCCTAGGCAAAGCGCTGGACTTTCCTAAATCGTTTTAAGTAAGATACTTGGTCTTATTCGGAAGAGTCCCGTCCGGGGCTCTTTTCTCCGTTTCTGGCCAGCCTCGTCCAAACATCTACTCCTCAGGGAAACGGGTTCGATCTCTATGGAGAAGCCGAGCAGTTACGACGCCAAGAACATCAAGGTCCTCGAGGGTCTCGAGGCCGTGCGCAAGCGTCCCGCGATGTACATCGGCGACGTGTACGCGTCCGGACTGCATCACCTCGTCTACGAAGCCGTCGACAACAGCATCGACGAAGCCTTGGCGGGGTACTGCAACAACATCAGCGTCAAGATCAACGCCGACGGGAGCGTCACGGTCAGCGACGACGGTCGCGGCATCCCGGTCGACATGCACAGCGAAGCGAACAAGCCCGCCGTCGAGGTGATCCTCACGACTCTGCACGCGGGCGGCAAGTTCGACAAAGACACCTACAAGGTTTCGGGCGGGCTGCACGGCGTCGGGATCTCGGTCGTCAATGCGTTGTCGACGCGGCTCGAGGTCGAAGTCTGGCGTGACGGTTACGAGTGGCATCAGGTCTTCGAGCGCGGCGAACGGCAGTGTGATCTCGAGCGTCGCGGCAAGACGAAGCTCACGGGAACGAAGGTCACCTTCCTCCCCGACGCCGAGATCTTCGACGAGATCATCTTCAGCTACGACACGCTCGCCACGCGCCTGCGAGAGCTGGCCTACCTGAATCCGGGCATCCGGATCAAGATCTCGGACGAGCGCGAAGGCAAGGAGCGCGAGGACGACTACCACTTCGAAGGCGGTCTCATCGCGTTCGTCGAGTCGATGAACGAGAACAAGACACCGCTCAACAAGGACGTGATCTATCTCTCGAAGGAGATCGAATCGACTTCGGTCGAGCTCGCGTTCCAATACAATGACGGCTTCTCGGAGACGGCCTACAGCTACGTCAACAACATCCGCACGCCCGATGGCGGAACGCACGTGGCGGGCTTTCGTGCCGCGCTCACGCGAACGTTCAACACCTACGCGAAGCGCTCCAATCTGCTGAAGGGCGACGACGCGCCGTCGGGTGAGGATTTTCGCGAGGGCCTCACGTACGTCATCAGCGTGAAGATCCCCGAGCCGCAGTTCGAGGGACAGACGAAGTCGAAGCTCGGCAACCGAGACGTCCAGAGCTCGGTCGAGAGCATCGTCGGCGAAGGGCTCGCCGTCTACCTCGAAGAGAATCCCGGCGTCGCGAAGACGATCGTCATGAAGGCGAAGCTCGCGGCCGAAGCGCGCGAGGCGGCCCGCAAGGCGCGCGACATCGTGAAGCGCAAGGGCGCACTAGCGAGCGGCAGCCTTCCGGGCAAGCTGGCCGACTGCTCGAGTCGAGACTTCGACAAGACCGAACTCTACCTCGTCGAAGGGGACTCGGCCGGTGGCTCGGCCAAGACCGGTCGTGAGCGCGAGTTCCAAGCGATCCTGCCGCTCAAGGGTAAGATTCTCAACGTCGAGAAGGCGCGCATCGACAAGATGCTCAACCACACGGAAATCCGCACGATCATCACCGCTCTCGGCACGGGGATTGGCGCGGACGACTTCGACATCTCGAAGCTGCGCTACTCCAAGATCATCATCATGACCGACGCCGACGTCGACGGCTCGCACATCCGTACGCTGTTGTTGACGTTCTTCTTCCGGCAAATGCGTGAGCTCATCGAGGCGGGGTATCTGTACGTTGCGATGCCGCCGCTGTACCGCGTCAAGAAGGGCAAGTCGGAGCAGTACATCCACACCGATACCGAAATGCGCGAGTGGACGCTGCGCATGGGGCTCGACGGTACAGCGCTCGAAACCGCGGGCGAAGAGAAGACCGTCGACGGCGACGCACTCGAGGAACTCGCGCGCGCGGCCACGAAGCTCACCGATCTCGAGCGTTCGCTTCTGAAGCGTGGGGTCTCGACGCAGGCGTTCGCTGCAGCGACCGAAGAGAACGGCGGCAAGGCGCCTACGTATTTCGTGCGCTACGAAGGCGAGGAACACTTCTTCGCGACGCACGACGACTTCAAGGCGTATCGCGAAAAGGTCGAGGCCGAGATCGGCCGACCGATTACGCTCGATGCCGAGGCGGCCGAGAAGGAAGCCGAGGAAGCGGCCGAAAACGAAAACGAGGACGGTACGACCGAAGAGGCGTTGCCGCCGGTCGATTTCGAGGTCATCGAGTTCTTCAACCACCGCGAGATCACCGAAGCCGTGGAGCGCATCTCGAAGGTCGGCTTCAGCTGGAACCAGTTCTTCCTGACGCGCGAGTGGACCGATCCCGAACCGTTCCGACTCGTCACGAAGAGCGGCGAGGTCACCCCGATCGAGAACCTCGGCGGGCTCGTGGGCGGCTTGCGCAAGATCGGCCAGAAGGGAATCGACGTCCAGCGCTACAAGGGTCTCGGCGAAATGAACCCGGACCAGCTGTGGGAAACGACGATGGACCCCGCTCGCAGAATCATCCTGCGCGTGCGCATGGAGGATGCCGCGGCCGCCGACAACATGTTCACCATTCTCATGGGTGAGCACGTCGAGCCGCGCAAGGAGTTCATCGAGCGCCATGCCCTCGAGGTCAAGAACCTCGACGTCTGAGCGGCGGCGCGATCACGGCGAGTGACTCAGCTCGCGTGCGAACCGGCCGGGCCGGCGCCCGCCGAGCCTTTGTCGACGTCCGTCGAGTCCGGCTTCGGGGCAGGGGCCGCGTCTCCGCTCGAGCCGGCGCGGAAGCCTTCGCGCTTCTGCGTTTCGGGGATGCGCTCGATGTCGCGGTCGCTGCGATCCATGTCGTCCCGAATGTCGTCCTCGATTCCCTTCACGCCCTTCTTGAATTCGACGATGCCGCGGCCGAGCGAGCGACCGACTTCGGGCAGACGGCGTCCAAAGAGCAGAAGCGCGAGGACGAGGATCACGATGACCTCGGTCGTGCCGAGGTTTCCGATCAGGGCCGGGAACATGATGAGGGACCTCTTCCAAAATCGGGATGGCGGAGACGCCCGAGTATAACAGCCTGTCTCGGGAGTTGTCTCGGGCGGATCCGCGGTGAAAAGGCGCGGCATTCGGTCTCACCCGAGGAATCGGTTGCCGGCGGCCCGGCACCGGAGACTACGCCTCGTGCCGAGCTCGCACGTCGTCGGGCGACCCGCAAGTCATTTCCAGTGCTTACCTTACTTCACCCTCGTCGATGTCCTCTCCGAACATCGGCTCCTCCTCGCTCAAATCGATGAACGACGAATAGACCTCGTCGTCCCAGGAGCCGCGCTTTCGACTCGGACCCCGGTAGAAGGCCGACGGGGTGATGTTGAGCGAGATGCGCGTATCGTTGTCGCCGCCGTCGTGCGTGATCGACCACTCGGTCACCCAGCCGCAACCCTTGCGCGCGAAGACGATGCCGAAGTCCTGGTTCTGCTCGCGTTCGAAGTCGTAGCGTTCGAAGAACTGCGCCGACCACTTTTCGTTGAGCGTGATTCCGATGAGGCCGGTGATGAATCGCTGTCGCTGTTGGAACTCGCGATACGAGACGCGGAAGATCAGGCCTTCCAGCGGCCTCGTCGAAATCCCCGTGTTCAGCACCTCGAAATCGTCGTCGCGGAAGTCCCATTCCGACTCGAAGAAGAGCGTCGTATGGCGGTTGACGCGAATGAACAGGTCGTTCTCGAGGTCGCCCCACGTGCGGTTCACGTTGTCGCGCTCCTCGTCGGGGAAGATGTTGATAGCGCTGTCGAAGTCGATGAAGTCGACGACCTGGTCGCGTCGCTTCGTCTGCAGGCGATTGCGCAGTTGGAAGCGCACGAACTCGACCTTGTCGAGGTCTTCGATCTCGTCGTGCGGGATCAACTCGGTCGAGCCCACCGTATTCGCGTAGCGGTTCGTGTACGTGACGATCGGGTTGGCGATGTGGCGTAGCCCGTCAATGCCGAGCAGGCGGTTCTCGACGTCGAACGTGCGATGGATCTGGGTCGCGAGGCTCGCACCGAACGCGGCCGTGAAGCGATTCGTCGGCCCTTCCTCGGCGCGTGTCTCCGAGAAGCTCGCGGCGCCGGCCTCGAAGAACGGCCGCAGCACGGCGGGCCCCATCGTGAACGGCGACGACACGCGATGCGTCGTGTCGAAGCGCGTGATGCGGGTGCGATCGACGTCCGTGAGCGGCGGCCCTTCCGACGACGGTCGCTGACGGATGTTGCCGAGCACGCTGCGCGTCGAGTAGTACAGGTTCGTGCCGAGTACGAGCTCGGGAAGCACCGGCTGCTCGATGAGCCGATGCTCGGCCTGCGGCAAGTACTCGGTCTGCTCCTGGAAGTCGTTGACGCGGTTGCGCTGCAGAAGCGTGAACGCGTTGTTGCCGACGACCTTCTTGAAGTAGGCGACCGTTTCTTGCTCCTTCCCTTGCTTGAACTCGCGTTCGTAGTACTCGCGCAGGAAGTTCGGGTCCGAAATCCACGAGTATTCGAACGTCCCCTCCACGTCCCAGGGGAGGAAGTGGCGATACTGCAGCCGGAATCGCGCGCGGTCCGCATTGTCGATCGGGATGCGCGTGCGCTGGCCCGTGTCGGGATCGATCGTGCGTCCCTTGCGGTCTTCGTCGGCGTGATCGTGGATGTAGTACGACAGGAAGTTTCCGTAGCCGGTCGCGGCCTTGTAGGCGAGGTCGAGCCCGAGCCCGACGCCGCGCTTCTCGAGCGGATCGATGTGGACGGTCCAGTCGCCGATCTTCGTACGATCGCCCTTCTCGCCGATCTTGATGTCGTCGCCCCACTCGGTCTCGAGGTAGGCGCCGAATTGCGACGAGTGGCCCGCACGCGCACGTTTGAAGTAGAAGCCCGAAGGACCGCCGGCCGTCCCTTCGAACGACGGCACGTAGAAGAACGGTATGCCCCACGAGGACGCGACGCCGCGCTTCAAGCGGTAGACCGTCTCGTCGTCGGGTCCGTCGGTGAGCTCGTTCGCGAGCTCGACCTCGACCTCTTCCGCGCGCACGTGGAAGACGTCGGCGCCGTAGCCGCAGTTGCTCACGAAGCCGCGCTCGGCCGCGATGGTGTCGCCGGTCTGGCGGATGATGGCGGCGCGCATGAACAGCGGGATCTGCTTGCGCACGCCGCGTCGTTCGATCTCGGACACGCTCTTGAGCTGCCCGTCGAACGCGATCAAGCGCCGCGTCGGAAGATCGAACACGAGGCGTTCCGTCCGGACGACCTCGCTGCCGCTCGTGAAGAGGATGTCACCTTCCGCATAGATCGCGCGCACGCGGTCGACGGGGACGTCGAACCCCGAGCCCAGGTCTTCGTCGTCGGCCTCGCTCGATCCTTCCGGATCGGCGTCGTTCTCGGACTTCGGCGGGGCGTCCTTCGGATTTCCCTGGGCGTCGATCGCGTAGGGGTCGAACGTCTCTTCTTCGTCGTCTTCGGACGATTCGAGCCAGATGACGGCATTGTCGGCCTGCAGCGTGAATTCGCGACTGACGACCGTGAAGTCACCCGTGAAGACGCCGATGGCCGGCTCGCGATACCCTGTGAACAGCTCGGCGCCGACGCGCGCGCGCCCTTCGCGAAGCGAGGACAGGATCGCTTCGACGCGCTCCGCCCGCGAGAGCTCGCGCTTTCGGCGACGCGAGCCGCGTTCGCGTTCGTCTGCGGACTTCTCTTCGCCCACGGCCTTCGAGGTGTCGGACGAATCGACGGTTTCGGTCGAGCGCGGCGGCTCTTCGGTCGGGGGCGGTGCGGTCGACTGCGCGAGCGCGAACGGACCCGTAGCGAGACCGAGCGCGAGCGCCGTCGAGATCGCGACGCCCCTCGCGATGCGACGGAATCCCCTCCCCATGTCGTTCGACTCAGTTCCTTTCTGCGCTCGCCCGCCCGCCCGTGTAATTGAACTGCCACACTTCGACCTTGCCCGCCTTGTAGTCGTAGCGCAGCGACTTGGGCTCGAACGTGCCGTCGTCGCGGCGGAAGAAGACGTTCTTGTTGCCGCCGTGGACGTAGATCATCGTTTCTCGCGTGACGAGTTCCAAGTACTCACCCGATGCCACGACGTTCGGGTTCTTGTGGCGCACGACGACATCGTGCTCACACGTGAGTTTGCGCACCCGCAGACCGCCGACGGCCTCGGTCGCGCTGCGCGTGTCGGCAACGGGCGATTCGTCGTCGGTCGACGCTTCGGGCTCGAGCGCGACGTGCATGTAGCCGCACTCGAGCCTCGTGCGCGGACGCTCGGGCGTGTCGCCGGCGCCGATCTGCGTGACGCGCACGTCGTCGTGGAAGCTCGCGTCGCGATCGCGCCGGAACTCCATGAGCCCTGTGCACGAGATCGTCGTCACGAGTCGCTCGGGCGTCGTGCTGCGATCGCGCGACAGCAGGTCCTCGACGTGGAACGTGAGCAGACCACCGTCTTCGCAGCGTACGACCTCGTTCTCGGTGTCTATGTCGAACCAAGAGCTCGCGACCGAACTCCATTCCTCGGGACGAGGCTCAGCGTCGGCCGAAGTTTCGTCTTCCGCGCGTCGATCGAGAGTGGTGTCGCGTGTCGACAACAACGCGGGCTCGGCGTCGGTGCCGCGGATGAGCACGTTGTTCTTCACGGCGCTGTACGTCACCTGCTCGGCGCGAACGCGCTGCGATTCGCCGTCGAGCCGCACGCGGCCGCGCGCGTCGAAGTACGCGAGCTGCGTCGAGGGACCGCGCTCTTCGTCGTCCGCGGTGCCGCTCGCGGCATCGTCGCGCGCGTCGGATGCGTCCGACTCGTCGTCCTCGCCACCGCGAACGAGCGCGATGTCCGCCTCGTCGCACTTCAGGATCCAGCGCTGCGGGGGTTCGGCCGGGTCGGGCTTCGTCGCATCGTTCGCGTCGGCCTCGGCATCCTTGTCGTCGTCGCCGCGTCGGGCGAGCGATTCCCAGGCGACGGCGTCCGTCGTGAACTCGCCTTCGACACGCCCCTCGGCTTCGAACGCGTCGGAGTCGACGATGTAGACGAACGTCTCGGCCAGCAGCTTCTGCGGCTCGCCGCCGTCGGGATCCGTGAATCGCAGGATCGCGCGATGTGCGCCGCGAGTCCCGAGCAAACGCACGCGGCCTTCGCTCTTCGAATAGCTCAGGTGGTCACCGACGGCTTCACCCTCGGGCGACTCGTAGTGCACGTCGCCGCTCGCGTTCCACGACGCGAGGCGCGACTTGCCGGCCTCGTCTTTCTGCATCGAGAGGAGCATGCTCTCGGACGTGAGTTGGCCGAGAAGCTCGTCACTGACGCGCCGCTGCATCGTGAATCCGCCCAGGAAGTCGATGAGCGTCGTCGCCTCGGTTTCGCGCGAGACGACGATCCGGTCGACCGCGCTCGCGACGAGCTGCGAGCTCGCATCGGACGTTTCGGCATCGACGTCGGATCCGGCACCCGGAAGCAGATCCATCTGGAAGCCTTGGATCGGAGCACCGGAAAGCCGCAGTTCGGGACGTCGGCTCATGACGAGATCGAATTCTTGCGCGTTCCCGCTGCGGACGAGCTCGAAGCGTCCTCCCGTGAGTACGAACTCGGGATCGCGGATCTCGACCGAGCCGGTCGCGACGAGCTCTTCGAGCTGCGTGACGTCGCCCGATTCGTCGATGACGAGCGCGATGTGGTCGGACGAGAGGCCGGGCTTCGCCGGATCGAACGTACGACCCTCGTAGATCCGGACGTCGCCGAAACACTGGACGTCGCGTCGCGCCGCCTCGGGATCCGAGCGCAGCTCGATACGATCCGAGCACTCGACGGTGATGAGCCCCGACGCGTCGCCGCCCGATTCGCCGAAGAGGGAAGGGCCGCCGTCTTGACTCATGACGATACGCGGCGACCCCGCCAGCGTCAGCAGCGTCGGTTCGTCGCCGGCGTTGCATTCGATCGTGCGCGATCGAGTCTCCATCTGCCCGTCTCGGAACACGACGCCGTTCGATCCGAAGAGGCGCTTGGCTTGGAGATTGCCGCGCCCGTCGCGCGCGTCGGGGTCCTTCGCCGCGCCGGTGTTCGATTCGGTCGGTTTCACCGCCTGGAGGCCGATCTCGAGCGCGCCGACTTCGAGCCGTTGTTCGCCCTGCGAGAGCGTCGTGCGGTCGGTGAACCGTACCGTTGCCTCGCTGACGCCCCACCCTCCCTTGCGCTTCGTCGGGGTCGGGGCCTTGGCGCCTTCGTCGGGCGCGCCGCTCAGGATCAGCGATCCGGGCGACTCGATCTTCCACGAAGGACCGCTCGAGTCGTCGGCACCGCTGCCGAGCATGTCCGGCATCGAGAGCCCGGCGTCGGATTCGACGACGAGTTCGACGTCGGAGCCGATGCGGAAGTCGCGCAGTTCGACGTCGCCATGGAAGCCCGTGCCGCGAAGCACCATGCCGTCCTTGCGAATCGTCACGAGATCGTCGGACGACAGCACGGGACGCGACGGAGTCGGTGTGCGCTCGTCGTCGCTCTCGTCCGCGGCGTCGCTCGTCGAATCCGTCGAGGATGCGAAACGGATCACGAGGGCGGGAGTTTCGAGCGACCCGATCCGCGTCGCTCCCTGGCGTTCTTCGAAGCGGACGTCGCCTTCGAGCGAGATCTGCGAGACCTCGTCGGTCTTCTCGTCGAGTCGCACGGATGCGCGGTCACTCGTCACGTGCGCGGACTCGTTTCCCTTGTCGTCGTAGAACGTGCCCGTGAGCCCTCGCACGACTCCGAGCTTGCTCGACGAAGGCTCGGCGCTGTCGTAGCGGAACGTCTCGCGCGGGATGTGCTCGACGGTGCCGTCTTCGTGGATGATCTCCTCGTAGCGGTTGATCTCGCCGCCCGAGACGGTCCCGATGTAGACGCCGCGCGTGTCGCCTTTCGTGAGGGGGTGGAGCTTGCCCGCGGACGACTCCTCGGGGCGCTCCGCGGGCACGCGGTCCTCGTCGGGCTTCAGCGGCGACCGAATGCCGCCGACGAGCCAGACGACGATTCCCGTGCTGACCACGAAGCAAACGAGGAACAGTGCGACTCGCTTCATGCGATCCGCCTCATACGTCGTGTCGATCCACGATCGACTGCCAGCGGCCTTGGGCACGCAGCAAATGTTCGATGAGCTCGCGCACCGCGCCGCATCCGCCGCCCGCTCGCGTGACGAACGGAACGCGCTCTTTCACCTCGGGGCGCGCGTTCGCCGGCGCGACCGCGAAGCCGACGCGGCGCATCACGCCGAGATCGGGTAGGTCGTCACCGATGTAGCACACCTCGTCCATCGTGAACTCGAGGTCGCGCAGCATCCGCTCGAGATGCATGACCTTGTCTTTCGATCCTTGCACGACGGGCGAGATGCCGAGCTCGGCCGCGCGGTGATCGACCGCGCGGCACGATCGACCCGAGAGGATCGCGACGTTGTGTCCGGCCTGGATCCACCAACGGATCGCGATGCCGTCGTACACGTCGAAGTGCTTCGACTCGCGCGCGTCGTCGTCGACGAGGATGCCGCCGTCGGTGAGGACTCCGTCGACGTCGAGGACCAGAAAGCGGATACGCTCGAGATCGGGTTCGGTTTGCGATTCGGACACGGGAACGGCCTTCCGCTATCGATTCGGCCGGCTCAAACGCCGCCGGTATCCATGAGGTCTTGGACGTCGAGCAGGCCGACCGGATGCCCACCGTCGTCGACGACGGGGAGCTGGTCGATCTTGTGCTCACGCAGGATCCGCACGGCCTCGGACGCGAGTCGGTCGGGGTTCACGGTCTTCGGGTCGCGCGCCATGATCTCGCTCACGGGGCGCTCGAGAAACGCGGTCTCGCTGCCGAGCCGGCGGTTGATGTCGCCGTCGGTCACGAATCCGCACAGGATGCCGTCGTCGTCGACGACCGACGCGGCGCCGGGTCGGCCCTTCGTCTCGTTGATGGCGCGAAGCGCCGCGAGCGCGGTATCGGACGCACGAACGACCGTCGTGGCGTCGCCGGTTCGCATGATCTCGCCGACCTTCAGCAGTCTGCGACCGAGGCTGCCGCCCGGGTGATAGAAAGCGTACTCCTCGGGCGTGAAGTTGCGCATCTTCGCGACCGTCATCGCGAGCGCGTCGCCGAGGACCAGCATCGCGGTGGTGCTCGCGGTCGGCGCGAGCCCGATCGGGCACGCTTCGGCGATCTCGCCGATGTTCAACAACACGTCGCAATGCCGCCCGAGCGGCGATTCGGCGTCGCCCGTGATCGCGACCGTCTTGGCGCCGATGCGCTTGATCGGCGGCAGGAGACGCGTCACCTCGGACGTCGTGCCGCTGTTCGACAGGATGAGGATCACGTCGTCGCCGACGATGCGGCCGAGGTCGCCGTGGTAGGCGTCGGCCGGGTTCAGGCACAGGGACGGCGTCCCGGTGCTGGCCATCGTGGCGGAGATCTTCGCGGCGATGATCCCGGGCTTGCCCATCCCCGTGACCACGGTGCGGCCGCGCGACTCGATGCACCCCAAGATGAGGTCGACCGCGCGTCGGAAGGCGCCGTCGAGGCGATCGATGAGGAGTCCGACGGCTTCGAGCTCGGTGCGGACGACCCAGCGGCCGTACTCGAGCGCATCGACCTCGAGCGCTTCGACCTTCACGGGCGTTTCGTCGCTCACGAGCGTGTCCTCTTTGTTCGTCTTCGGCACGGCGTCTTCGGCACGGCGTCTTTCGGCAACGGCGCGGGTCCGAAGGATGCCGGCCCGAAACGTGCGGATCCGAGCGGATCCGAGGTGATGGCGGTGCGAAACCGGAAACGCGGAGGCAGGAAGCCGCGGGCCGATCGGAGTTTATCAGTGCCGGCAGGCAGTGTAAACCGCGAGACCGGTTTGGAAGCGCCCCGCCGCGCTGCTATAATTCCCCGCTGCAACCGGGGTTGCGCTGACTTTACCGTCGAGCCAGGAGGCCTGTCATCGAGCTCGCTCTCGTCGCTGTGTGTTTCGCGTTCTTCGTGCTCTCGGTCGTTGCGCACGAGGTCGCGCACGGCTGGGTGGCCGATCGCTGCGGCGACCCGACGGCGCGCAGGCTCGGACGTCTCACGTTCAACCCGGTCGTGCACATCGACCCGTTCATGACGCTGCTCGTGCCGGCTCTCTCGTACTTTTTCGCGGGGTTCCTCTTCGGTGGCGCGAAGCCCATCCCCGTCAACACCTCGAACTTGCGGCGGCCCGTCGTCGACGACATCCTCGTCACCGCGGCCGGTCCGGCGACGAACCTCGCCATCGCGGCCGCGTTCCTGCTGCTGATGCACGTGCCGATCTTCGGTGACGCGTCGCTCGAGAACGGCGCCACCATCCTCATGGGGGTCACGGCGTTCCTGAATCTGCTGCTCGCGTTCTTCAACCTCATGCCGATCCCGCCGCTCGACGGATCGCACATCGTGAAACATTTCCTGCCCGGAGGGGCGCGTCGGGCATACGAGGCCGTCGCTCCATACGGTATCCTGATCCTCTTGGCCGCCGTGTTCTACGTGCCCGCGATCTCGAACGCGCTCTTCGCGGCCATCTTCGGCACATGCGAGCTCTTCGGTCACTCCGACACGCTGATGCGCGGCATCCTCGGGGAGTTCGTGGGCATCGGGAAGGGACTGTTCCAAGGATGAGCGTCGTGGACTACCGCATCGATTTGGAGGCCTTCGGCGGGCCGATGGACCTCTTGTTGTATCTCGTCAAAAAGCACGAGATCGACATCTACGACATCCCGATCGCCGATCTGCTCGAGCAATTCCTCGAGCACATGAAGCTGCTCACGCACCTCGACGTCGACGGCGTCGGCGAGTTTCTCGTGATGGCGTCGACGCTCATGGAGATCAAGTCGCGGATGCTCCTGCCGGCGCCGGAGCCCGAGGAGGTCGAAGAGCTCGAGGATCCGCGCACCGAGCTCGTGCGCCAGCTTCTCGACTACAAGCGCTTCAAGGAGATCTCCGAAGAGCTCGACGATCGGCGCAAGGAGCAGGCCAAGCGCTTTCCGCGAGGGTCGTCGGGCGAGACCGCCGGCGGGGACGACGAGGACGAACCGAAGCTCGCGCTCGACGAGATCTCGCTGTGGGACTTGTGCGCGGCGTACTCGCGCATCCTGCAAGAGATCGAGTTCAATCAGAACCGCGAGGTCGTGTTCGACGACACGCCCGTCGAAGATCACATGAAGACGATCGTTCGGCGGCTTCGCGCCGAATCCGAGGTGTCGTTCCGGAGCTTGTTCGAGGGCAGCCCCGATCGAGGCGTTCTCGTGGCGATGTTCGTTGCGGTGCTCGAGCTCGTGCGCGAGAAGGAGATCCGCGTTTACCAGGAGGTCGCGTTCGGCGAGATCTTCGTGCGACGGCGTGAAGATCGCCCCGAGGACGCGCCGCAATTCGGCGACTTCGTCGACGAGTCGGAGTCTCCGGCCTGACGGGACGCCGACCCCTCGAATCGGCCGCGCCCGGCCCGAACCGGCGCCGGTTGACGGTACGGAGATTCCCTAGCTAGATTAGCTGCGGCCCGGGATGTCGGTCGGATGTACGACACGCCTGTTGGGGAGAGAGTCGCCCCGCTCCCGGCCGCCGTGAACCCCTGAAGAATACAGGAGCCTTCGATGGCATCGGACAAGGTCACAGACGTCACCGACGCGACGTTCCAGTCGGAGATTCTCGAACACAAAGGCGTGGCACTGGTCGACTTCTGGGCGACGTGGTGCGGCCCTTGCGTCGCGATGGCGCCCGTGATCGACAAGCTCGCCGACGAGTTCGACGGTCGCGTGAAGATCACGAAGCTCGACACGCAAGACAACCAGGCGACGGCCATGCAGTACAATGTGACCGCGATCCCGCTCCTCATGGTCTTCAAGGACGGCGAGGTCGTGGCGCAGGAAGTCGGCGCGAAGTCTTTCGACGCCGCGAAGAAGATGCTCGAGGGTGTCTTGGCCTGATCGAGGCCGAGAGTCGGTCGCCGGCCCCGATCGTGGGCCGGCGCGCCGCTGTGCTGCCGGGCGAATGGCGAAATCGGCCGGCCCCCTCGTACGCGATCCCGGATCGCGGAATGCGTCCGCGAACCCCTGACGAGGAGGGCGGTAGGTGATGCGACAGGCTCCGAGAAACCGATTCGGCAACGACGTGGCACGCCGCGGAACGACCCGTCGAGTCGGCGCCGTCCTTTGTTCCGACGTCGTGCGTTCTCGGGTCGCCTGCGCGCTCGTCATCGGCGCGCTGCTCACGATGGTCGTCGCTTCGGTTCACACCCCGACCGTCTTCGCCGTTCAGAAGAACGGGATCCGCTTCCAAAGCGACTTCGACCATGCGTTCGCGGAAGCCAAGGAGCGCAACGTCCCGATCCTGATCGCGCTCATCCAAGACGGCGAGAAAGAGAACGAGCGGATCGTCACCGAGACTTACCGGAACAGGAAGTTCATCGATCTCTCGCGCGGTCTCGTCGTGCTCGTCGGAAGCCGTGGTTTGTCGACCGAGCACGGCTACGAAGAGGTCGAGCGCGACGGCCGCACGCGGCGCATCTGCTCGAAGTTCGGAGCGGTCACGTGCACCGAGCACCAGGCCATCGAGGTCGCGATCTTCCGCGAGTACTCGAACAACGGCCGCGTCGACACGCCGCTGCACATCCTCCTGCATCCCGTCGATCACCGACGGCTCGGCGATGCCGACGACTACGTCACCACGGCACGCCTCTCGAAGCTCGTGAAGAAGGCTCAAC
>JAUIME010000389.1 GCA_030433195.1 bacterium | reverse complement strand
AGGTGAAGAACACGAGCACCGTGTTGACCAGGTGCAACAGCAGATTCGTGACATGGAACGTCGTCGCGTTCATTCCGCCGAGTCGTGCGTCGATCGAGAGCGACAGCATCGTGACCGGGTGGTAGTTCCCCATGACGGGAGTCGTGACGAGGTCGACGAGGCCGGTGCTCGCGGGATCGCTCACGAGAGGGTTCTCCGTCACGTAGTACGGGTCGTCCCAGTTCGTGAAGTCGCTGCCGAAGACGGGCAGGAACGCGAGGACCGTGAGCGCGAGAACGCCGGCGATCGCGCCGAGCTCGCGCGGCGAGAGACGCCGAGCGGACGCGGAACCGCAAGCGCGGGGTGCGCTCGAGCGGGGCGTGGGTTCGTTCGATCGGGATGATCGGGCAGGCTTCGGTTCGGACACTTCGGATCGATCCTCGGGCCGCGGCGCGCGCGACGCGGCGCCATTCTAGCAGACCGCCGGTGTTGGTCGGCCCCGCTCCGTCACCGTGTGCCCGCGTACTCGCGGAGCCACGCGAAGATCTCGTTCCACCACAGGCGAGCGGCCTGCGGCTTCAGGATGAAATGGTGCTCGTCGGGGAAGAGCACGAGGCGCGATCGAACGCCCTTCGCCGTGAGCACGCCATGCAGCAGGATGCCGTGGTGCGCGGGGACGCGGTAGTCGCGCTCGCCGTGCAGGATCAACGTCGGCGTCTCGAACAGGTGCGGGTGGTGGCTCGGCGAACACTCCGAGATGCGCGCGGGGTCGTCCCACGGTGCGGCGCCGTAGTTGTTCGCGCGGCCCCACGTGAAGTCGGACCCGAACTGCGCGAGGAGATCGTACACCCCCGCGTGATTGATCAGGGCCGCGTACCGGTCGGTGTGGCCGAGGATCCACGCGACGAGGTAGCCGCCGTAGGATCCGCCCGCGGCGACGAGCCGGTCGCGATCGATGTAGCCGCGCCCGAGCATGTAGTCGGTCGCGAGTTCGATGTCGGCGTAGGGCTTCTCGGCGTGGTTCCCGAGGATCGATTCCGCGAAGGCCTGCCCGAAGCCGGTCGAGCCGTGGAAGTTCACGGCCGTGACCACGGCGCCCGTCGACGCGAACAGCGCGAGGTTCCAGCGTGGATGCCAGCGATCGAGCGAAGCTCCGTGCGGGCCGCCGTGGATGATCTGCAGCAGCGGCCAGTCGTCGCGCGGCGTGAAGCCGGGAGGATACACGATCCACATCTGCACTCGGTCGTCGCCGTGCCCGCGAAACGTCACGTCTTCGACGGTTCCGAGGTCGAGCGCGGAGATTCGGTCGTCGTTGCGATGCGTGAGCACTCGCGCCTCGACCGAGTCGTAGGGGCGGAACCACAGCTCGGGTGGAGACTGGATCGACTGGCGCTGGTAGACCAATCCGCTCGGCGTGAGCGCGACGTTCGACGTGACGCCGCCGCGTTCGACGAGAGCGACGTCGTCCGCCTCGGCTTCGATCACGAAGAGGTTCGTGCGTCCGCGGTCTTGCGCGTGGAAGAAGACAGCGCCATCGGGCGCGACCGTCCACTCGCTCGGCGAGTACGTCGAGCCCGCGTAGAGGTCACGTGGCGTTCGAGTCTCGAACGAATAGCGCGCAAGCCGCGTGAACTCGGGCTCGATCTCGGCGCGGACGCGGCGACCGTACACGACGCCGGATCCGTCGGCCGCGTAGCGCGGACGGAAGTCGTCGCCGGGGTTGTCGTCCGTGATCGACGTCCACGTGCCGCCGCGCGGCGTTCCGTTCTCGATCGTGATCGGAATCGTGAACAGATCGAAGTCGAGCGTGCGGTACGGCGGAGCCGTGTCGTTGGCCGACAGCACGATCGTACGGCCGTCGGGGGCGATGTCCCATTGGCCGTCCCACGAGTCGAAGTTCATGAGCCGCGCCGAGCCCGGCGTGAGGTCGACGACGTTCGCGACGGTCGGCGGTGCTGCGGTCGAGTCCTTCGCGATCGGCACCCAGAACACGTGCGGAACGCGGCCGTCCGTCGTGTAGCGATCCCAGTGGCGAACCGTGCGGTTCTCGGTGACATGGGCGCCCACCTTGTCTTCGGAGCGCTTCTCGATGCGTTTGCGCACGGCCTTCCAGTCGTCGTCGAGATCGGGCCACGTGGCGGCGAGGAACAGGATGCCCGAGCCGTCGGGCAGCCATCGAGGGTCGACGACCGCGGTCGGCAGATCGGTCACGCGCCGCGCCTCGCCACCGTCGAGCGGCAGCACCCAGAGCTGCGCGGGGCCGTCGTCGCGCGAGGACACGAACGCGAGATGGCGGCCGTCGGGCGAGAACGCGGGCGAGCCGTCGCGCGGACCGCGCGTGACCGGCTGCTCCGGCTCGCTGCCGTCGACGGGAACGATCCAGAGGCGCCGTTCGGAGTCGTTCGTCTCCATCGAGTACCGTGTGACCGGAAACACGACGCGTGCACCATCGGGCGAAACGACGGGGGCGCCGACCCGATCCATCGCCCAGAGGTCTTCGACCGTCATGGGGCGCCGATCGTCTTGCGTGCGCGCGGTCGCGGAGGTCGCGATGGCGACGATCCAAGCGAGTCCCAGGGCGCACGTTCGAAGCGCGAAGCAGGCGGTACGTCGAGCGGCGTTGTTGTCGTGAGAGGCAGTTCGTAGGCTACGGTCGCGCAGGCGGATCATCGGGATCCCTCGTCGTTTCGTCAGGTTCGTTCGGGTCGCGGTATGCGTTTCATCGGCTTCTTGATCGTGGCGTTGTTGATCGTCATCGGTGCCGGCCTGGCACTGATGTACGGTCGCCTCGACGAATGGGATCGGATTCAGATCGAAATCGGTGCCGCGCCGGTCGAGGTCGCCGCGGCGCCGATCCGGCTTCCGCGCGGTCGATCGCGCGCGGTGCTCGCGTCGTCGGGCGTCACGTTCGTGGTCGAACTCGATCGGTCGGCGACGCCGCGGTCGCCGGTCGTCTTCCTCCTCGGCGGGAGCGACCCGGTCGCGGTTGCCCGGCTCGAGTCGTTCGCCGCGACGGTCCCGCGCGAGTTCACGACGGTACGGATTCGCGCCGGCGCCGCCACCGACGAGCAGTGGTCCTGGATTCTTCTCGATTCGTTCGACTTTGTAAAGCGCGTCGCGAACGTCGACGGCGACCGCGTCGGGATCATCGCTTTCGCGCCGGCGGGGCCGCTCGCGATCGTCGCCGCGGCGCTCCGACCCGAGGTGCGCGTCCTCGCCGTCCACGATCCGATCATGCCGAACGGCCTCACGGACGACCTGGCGGGTGGCTTGCCACGCACGCTGCTCGTGATCGACGAGAGCGAATCGGCATCGGTCGCGACCCGTCACACGCTCGAGTCGATGCTGCGGAAATCGGGAATCCCCTACGACGTGCGGCTGCAGACCGACCCGGAGACCGCGGTGGACGACGCCTGGAGCCGCATGTCCGCGTTCGTCACCGAGTACCTGCCCGGCTCGTGATCGGACCGCCTCGCGCCCCGTGCCGCATCGTCACGGCGCGGCCATTTCGGTATCCTGGTGCCCTACGACGGTCCACGAAATGACCAGGAGGAGTCTCGAACGATGCAGAAAGTGATCGAGGACATTCGTGCGCAGAAGGACGCGCACGTCGAGAAGTTGAAGGAATGGCTGCGGATTCCGAGCGTGTCCACGGACAGCAGTCACAAGGGCGACGTCCGCAAGGCGGCCGAGTTCGTCGTCGAGGAGCTGCGCGGCTACGGGTTCGACGTGGAGCTTCACGACACGCCGGGCCATCCCGTGGTGACGGCTTCGTGGCTCGGGGCGGCGGATCAGAAGACGATGCTCGTCTACGGGCACTACGACGTGCAGCCGCCCGATCCCGTCGATCTCTGGCGACACGGGCCGTTCGAGCCGACGATCGAAGGCACGAACATCGTCGCGCGCGGCGCCACCGACGACAAGGGGCAGGCGCTCGCGCTCGTCCGCGGAATCGGCGCGTACCTGAAGGTGAACGGCTCGCTGCCGATCAACGTGAAGTTTCTCATCGAGGGCGAAGAAGAGATCGGCTCGCCGAACCTCGGACCGTTCATCGAGTCGCACAAGGGCGATCTCGCCGCCGACGTCGTGCTCGTTTCGGACTGTTCGCAGTTCGGTCCCGGTCAGCCGGCGATCACCGTGGCGCTCAAAGGCCTCATGTACATGGAAGTCGAGGTTACGGGCCCGAACAAGGACCTGCACAGCGGCAGCTTCGGCGGCGCGGTCGAGAACCCCGGCCACGCGTTGTGCAAGATGTTGTCGAGCCTCAAGGACGACGACGGCCGCGTCACGATCCCGGGCTTCTACGACGACGTCATCGACCTCACGGCCGAGGAGCGCGAGGCGATCGCAGCGCTTCCGTTCGACGAAGCGGAGTATCGCGAAGAGCTCGGCGTCGCACGCGTTCACGGCGAGAAGGGATACTCGACGCTCGAGCGTGTGTGGGCGCGACCGACGCTCGACGTGAACGGGCTCCTGTGCGGATGGACCGGCGAAGGCGCGAAGACCGTGTTGCCGTCGAAGGCCATGGGCAAGTTCTCGATGCGGCTCGTCGCGAATCAGGATCCTGAGAAGATCGAGGCGCTCGTCGTCGAGCACCTCCACAAGATCTGCCCGCCGACGGTGAAGCTCGACGTACGTCCCCTGCACGGGGCGATGCCGGTGCTGGTGCCGAGCGACAGTCCGTTCTTGGCGGCCGGCAAGCGCGCGCTCGCGAAGGGCTTTGGCGCCGAGCCGGTGTTCATCCGTGAGGGCGGTTCGATCCCCGTCGTGGCCACCTTCAAGGAACTCCTCGGAATCGACACGATTCTGATGGGACTCGGGCTCCACGACGACAACGCCCACAGTCCCAACGAGAAGTTCAGCCTCGAGGATTATCAGCGTGGTATCGAAACCGTCGCGTACCTCTTGGACGAGATCGCGGCGCTCTGAGCGAGGTTGCCGACGAGCGTCACGATTTGCATGCGTCACGATGAACGGGCGCCGGGATCGCGGGGAACCGCGGGTCTCGGCGCCCGTATGTGTTTTCTCGGGAAGCAGGAAGAACAACTTCTAACGCGATCGAAGGAGCCTGTCATGAACTCGCTGACCCGTCTCGTCCTCGTCATTCTCGCCGGATTCGCGCTCGTCGTCGGGGGCCTTGCATGGCTCGACACGCCGGCTGCGGTTGCGGAAGCTGCCGCGATGCAGCAGGAAGATACTGCGGAGCCCGCTTCCGATGCGAGCGACGCGAAAGAAGAGCCGAAGGAATCGCCTGAAGAACTCGCCGAGAAGCGAGAAGATCTCGAGCGCAAGCTCAATATCGCGAAGATGAAGCTCGAGGTCGCGGCGATGGAACACGAAGCCCAGAAGGTCGCGGCCGAGCTCTCGGTGCGACACGCTCGCGAGGAACTCGAGATCGCGCGCGGCAAGCTCGAACAGTTCAAGTCGATCGACGCTCCGAGCCGCCTCGACAGTGCGCGGCTGTCGCTGCAGTCCGCGAAGGATCGTGCGGTCGAAGCCGCCGAAGAGCTCGAGCAGATCGAGATCATGTACGAAGGCCAG
>JAUIME010000388.1 GCA_030433195.1 bacterium | reverse complement strand
CCGAAAGATCTCGATCGACTCGGCCACGATGATGAACAAGGCTCTCGAGATCGTCGAAGCGCGCTGGCTCTTCGACGTTCCGGCCGATCGGATCGAGGTCGTGGTTCATCCGCAATCGCTCTTGCACTCGCTCGTGGAGTTCGTCGATGGTTCGGTCGTGGCCCAGATGGGGCCGCCCGACATGCGCCTGCCGATCCAGTATGCGCTGACGCATCCCGAACGACTGGAGCGGCGCTCGCCGAGCTGGTCGGTCGCGGACTACGCGAAGATGACGCTCGAGGCGCCCGATTTCGAGAAGTTCGGGTCGCTCGGGCTCGGCTTCGAGGCCGCGCGGGTCGGCGGCACCGCGGGAGCCGTGTTGAACGCGGCCAACGAGATTGCCGTCGAACAGTTCCTGGACCACCGGATCCGATTCGTCGATATCACGGATATCGTCGGCGAGGTGATGCGGCGGCACGAGGTCGTGCCGGCGGACTCGCTCGAGGGAATCCTCGAAGCGGACGCTTGGGCCCGCGAGCAAGCGCTCGGCCTGTGCGGTCGAGTTCCCCAGACGTAAACCACCCAGAAGCGAACGGACTTCGGATCATGCCTCAGGATGTCGGCTCCATCGCCTTGGTCGTGCTCGGAATCGGATTTCTGATCTTCGTGCACGAGTTGGGCCACTTCGTCGTCGCGAAACTCGTCGGCATTCGCGTGCTCGGCTTCTCGATCGGGTTCGGTCCGCGCGTCATCGGATTCCGCCGTGGAGAGACCGACTACCGCATCTCGCTCTTCCCGATCGGCGGCTACGTGAAGATGGTCGGCGAATCTCCCGAAGACGGCGACCTGATCGAGGATGGCGACTTCCGATCGAAGACGGTCGGCCAACGGGCCGCGGTCTTGAGTGCGGGCGTCATCATGAACGCGATCTTCGCGTTCGTTCTCTTCGCCGCTGCGTTCTCGATCGGTGTTCCGTTCGACAAGCCCGTCGTCGGGGCCGTCGTCGAAGGGGATCCCGCGTGGCGCGCGGGCTTCGCTCCCGAAGACCGAATCCTCAGCGTCGGGGGCAACAAGATCTACGGCTTCGCGGACGTCCGGACCGAGGTCGCGGTGTCGAAGGGTTCGGCGGTGGACGTCGTCGTGGAGCGCGACGGAGAGCGCAAGACGCTCGCCGTGCGCCCCGAGAAGAACGCGGCGACCGGACTGTTCATGATCGGGCTCCTGCCCCACCCCGGAACGCTCGCCGTCGAGGAGGACAGTACCGCCTATGCGGCCGGACTGCGTACGGGTGATCGGATCGTCAGGATCGACGGGACGCCGGTCGACGGTCCCTACGCGATCGACCGCGCACTGCAGGCGATGTCGACGACGGACGTCTCGACGCGAGTCGTGCTCGACCTCGGTGTCGAGGGCGCGGACGGCGCGCGGTCGGTGTCCTACGAGATCCCTTGGAACGTCGAGAATCCGGTCTACCGCATCGGGATCGCGACCCTCTCGAACGAGGTCGTCGCGATTCGAGATCGCGAGGCATCGAACGCCGCGGGCGGCTCGTGGGTCGAGCGCACCTACGGAATCGAGCTCGGCGATCGCGTGACACGCGTCGGCGAGACTCGCGTCGCGACCAGTCTCGAGATCGCGAGCGCGTTTCGCGAAGCGCCCGCGGGCGTTGCGCTCCCGATCGAGATCGAATCGGACGGCGACACGGTCGCGCGGGAGATCGCGGCGGCCGATGTCTCGCGACTCGCGTCGGACCTGGCGTTCGGAACGAACGGGCCGTCGAACCGGGTCGCCGTGGCCGAAGGCAAGCCGGCGTACGAGACCGGTCTGCGTAGCGGAGACCGGATCACGTCGGTCGACGGAAAGTCCGTCGACAGTCTCCAAGACATCATCCGCGTGATCGGCCGCTGGCGGGACGAGCACGTCACGGGCAAGGCCGAAGACGCGGCGATCGAGCCGATCGCGATCACGTACGAGCGAGACGGCGCCAAGCTCGACGCGTCGATCGTACCGCAACGCGAGTATCTCCCCCGACCGGATTTCGGCCGCGGCGATTTCCGCGAGTTCGTGCGCGCGCAAGGGATCGCCGACACGTGCAGTCTCGGATTCGCCCGTACCGTCTACTACGTGAAGAACGTCTTGGTCGTTCTCGATCGCATGCTCCGCGGGAGCGTCTCGCCCGAGAACATGGGCGGCATCGTCATGATCTCGCAGGTCTCGTATCAGTTCGCACAGATCGGGATCGCGAAGCTCTTGTATTTCCTCGGCTTGTTGAGCGTGAACCTCGCGATCTTGAACTTGCTGCCGATCCCGGTGCTCGATGGCGGCCAGCTCCTGTTCTTGCTGATCGAGAAGATCAAGGGGTCGCCCGTGAGCGAACGCGTCCAGCAATACGCGGCGCTGATCGGGGTCGCGATGATTCTCTTCCTCGTGACCTACGTGACCTACAACGACATTCGCCGCCTGTTCTTCTGATCCGATGAGTTCCCTCGCGATCTTGCGTCTCGTGCGTGTGTCGAGTTCGGCGACCGCGCCTTCGGATGTGCTCGCCGGTCATGCGCTCGCGCTCGTCGTCACGCCGGGAGCGGTGGCGCGGCCGACGGTCGGTGCCGTCGTGGCCGTCGCGGCGGCGTCGATGCTCCTCTATTGGGCGGGGCTCGCGCTGAACGATCTCCTCGATCGCCACGAAGATGCGCGCCATGCCCGCGGACGCCCGATCCCCTCGGGTGACGTCTCACCGAGCGTGGCTGCCGGGATTACGGGCATCGCGATGGTCACGGCCGTGGCGCTCGCGTTCACGGCCGGACCGGCGACGGGCGTCGGCGCCTTGGTCGTGGTCGCGGCGATCGTCGTGTACGACGCCGTCGCGAAGCGAAATGCCGTAGCGGCGGCGACAGCGATGGGCGCGTGTCGAGCTGCGAACCTCGCCCTCGGAGCGCTGCTCGTGAGCGAGGACGCACTCTCGTCGCTGGCTCCGTGGATCAGCGTCTATGGGGCGTACATCGCTGCGCTCACGATCGTTGGGAAGTCCGAAACGGCCGACCGTGCGACGCGCGCGCTCCACGTCGCGAGCTGGTTCGGTACGCGACTTCCCGTCGTCGCGCTCGGGACCTGGGTCGTCATGCAGAGGACCGACGTCGTTTTGATGCTAATCTCCGCGATCCCGATGCTGGCACTCATCTGGATGCTCGAGTCGCGTCGACAGCGATTCCGCGCTCCGGACTTCTCCGCAAGAGACGCAGGCCTTTGGGTACGCGACGGCGTTCTGGGAATCACGCTCTACAACGGCGCCTTTCTGATCGCGGCGGGGCAACCCTGGCTCGGAGGGATCGTCGCGTTGCTGTTCCCCGTTTCGCTGCGGGTTTCTCGCTTCTTCTCGCCGTCGTGATGCTATCTTCGTGCCGGTGGGGTTCGCGATGCGGGGAAACTTTCGCGCGCGAGCCGATGTGAATCGAGGAGCTCATGCCGAGAATCCGCTACTTCGAGACCGCCGCACTGATCGCGATCGCGCTGCTGGGTGCATGGATCTACCATCCGTTCCCCCCCGCGCGCGCACTCGGACGAGGCGAGAGCCGGACGATCGAGTCGCTTCAACGAATCGTCGTCGCGCAAGAGACCTTTCGGGCCGAGCGGGGACGCTACGGCTTTCTCGAAGAGCTTGGCGAGGCCGATCGGCTCGATGGCGCGAAGCTCGTGTCGCACGGAGACGGCGCGTTCGAGATTGACCGCACGGGATATTTGTTCCGCGTGTTCCTGCCGACGCGAGAAGGAGAAGCGACGAGCTCGGCCGACCCGCAAGCGGTCGACCCGGTCGCGGCCAAGACGCTCTACGGCGTGAGCGCTTGGCCTCTTCGTTTCGACGTTACGGGCCGGCGCGTGTTCTACCTCCACCACGACGGCGAGATCTTCCACACCGAGAACCTCGGTGAGCCGTACTCGGGCCGTACCCGCGAGCCGCGCTGGGATGCGGCGCTACGCGATGGCTCGCTAGGCCTCGACGGGAATCCCGTCGCCGACGAGACGCATGGCGCGGACGCGAAGATCTGGGCCTCGCTCTTCGGCGAAGACGAAGAGGAAGACGAGGACGAAGACGGCGAACCGCGCGATCGCGACGGCACGGAAACGGAAGACCCGGCTTCGGACAGAAGCCGAGGCGATGCGGCATCCGATCAGGGACGGTCGTCCTGAAGCTCCGAGAAGAACGCGGAGTTGCGTCGCGCTTCCTTCGCGGCTTCGCGAATCTCCAGCCGCAGCGACGGGTCGGTCTCCGCTTCGAATAGTCGACCGAGGGTCGGGAGCACTTCGCGGTGCAGCGTCTTTGCGACCGAGCGCACGATGCGTCGGCGTGCGTCGGTCGACTTGGCGCTCTCGTAGGCGGGAACGGCGCTCGCGAGGAACACGCTTCCGAAGACCGGCGCCGCGTCACGCGCGACTTCGGCGACGCTGCGGTCGGATCCGGCCAATCGATCGTCATCGAGAATCGCGTCGATGAAGAGCGGCACGGCCACCGGGTCGAGGTTCTTCTGCAAAGACGTGAGAACGTACTTCGCTTCGACCGGCCCGACCTTGTCGAACGTGTCCATGAGCATCCGGATCGACTCCTCGCCGGGCACGTGACGTAGCGATCGAATCGCGTCCCTGCGGTCGTCGGGATCGTCGCTTTCGATGTCGGCACGCAGCAACTCGCGGGTGCGAGACGGGTCGATCGCTCCGAGGGCTCGGTTGATCTCGATACGCGTCTGGGCGGTCGAGTCCTCGCGCATCTTCATGAGGAAGTCCCAACTCCCCTTCCCGGTCTCGCGCACTCCGATGGCGATGATGCGGTGGTAGTTGGGATCGTCGGTGCGTTCGTAGAGTTTCTCGAGGGCGGTGACGGCTTCGGGCTCGCTGCGTAGCGCGAGGATCTCGGCGGCTCGAAACCCGACGTCGGGGCGCTCGTGATCGAGCGACTGGACCAGAACCTCCAAGCCGCGCGAGTCGCCGAGGTCGTAAAGCGCCTTGGCGGCCGCGAGTCGGATGAGCGGTCCGTCCGATTGGAGGAGCTCTTCGGCCAGCGGGCGAACGCCTTCTTCCCCCATCGCGGCGAGCGCTTCCATCGTGTCGGTCATTTGGATCGACGGAAACTCGCGCACTTGTGCGAGAAGCGCTTCGCGGGCGGGCGCGCTGCCGACGCGAAGGAGGATCCGCTTGGCGTACTCGCGCAGCGTCACGTTTTCGGCATCGAGCAGGGGAATCACGGCCGGCACGCACGCCTCGGTGCCTAGCTTCGCGAGCCCCTGGATCGCCTTGATCCGCACGAACTCGGTCGGATGACCGAGAGCTCGAACGAGATACGGTTCGGCCGCGGGTTCTTCCATCTGGCCAAAGACGTCGCAGAGGTTGTCGGCAATGTACGCCGACTGCCGCGACGCATCCGGATTCTCGATGATCGAGTCGAGCTTCTCACCGAGGATGGGAATCGCTTCGGGCCCGAGTTTACGCAGACTTCGAAGGACACTTCGAAACTCGTTCTTCGTGACGCCGTCCTCGAGCTCGGCGATGAGCTGGCGC
>JAUIME010000387.1 GCA_030433195.1 bacterium | reverse complement strand
CTCGGACTCGCCGCGCTGCTTCTCGAGTCGGGTCGCGCCGACGAAGTCGCGCGTGTGTTCGAAGAGGCGCGGCGCTTCCACCCCTACGACGCACGATTCGAGGCCGGCCGGCGCTGATCGCGTAACGCGCCCGCTCGCGCCCCCGCTCCGACGCGGCACTCACCGCCGCGCTCGAAGCTCGTCCAACTGCTCGCGATCGATCTTGGCCTTCACGGTCCGGCGGTCGAGCCCGAGACGACGCCCCGCTTCCTCGTAGCTACCGGCCTGCGCATAGACGAGCGTGCAGTAGCGCCGCAACAGCTCCTCCGCGTCGAGGTCGCCGGCGAGCATCTCGTCGGCGAGTCGGTCGCGGGCCGATACCGTGCGCGTCGACGGCGGGAGGTACTCGCCACGCACGAGGATGTTGCGCGCGCACTGGTCGAGCTCGCGAACGTTCCCGGGCCACGCGTAGTCGGCACCGAGGTTGCGATCGATCCAATCGAGCACTTCTTTCGCGAGAGCCGGTGCTTCGTCTTCGCCCACCATGCGCGCGATGAGAAATCGAACGAGATCGTGCAGCTCCTCGGGACGATCGGCCGCGCGTTCCGCCAAGCTCGGCGTGACGATCATGTCGGAGCACAGGCGGAAGTACAGGTCCATGCGAAAGCGACCCTCCGACATCGCCGCCGTGAGATCGCGATTCGTGGCCGCGACGATCTTGCCGTCGAAGCGACGCGTCGCCGTCTCACCGAGTCGACTGAACGTGCGACTCTCGAGCACGCGCAGAAGCTTCACCTGGATCGACTCTTCGAGCTCGCCGATCTCGTCGAGGAACACGGTGCCGCGCTCGGGGCACGTCTCGAGCCAACCCGCGCGCTCGCTCACGGCGCCCGTGTACGCACCGCGCGCATGGCCGAACAGCTCGGACTCGATGAGCGTCGGACTCATCGCCGACAGATCGAGCGCCGCGAACGACTGCGTCACGTCTTCGCTGAAGCGGCGCGTCTCGGGATCGAAAGGCACGTAACGCGCGAAACCGATCGCGCGCGCAACGAGGTCCTTCCCCGATCCGCTCGGTCCCGTGACGAGCGTCGTCATGTCGCCCATGCGGCCGAACAAAACGCGGCGATACCGTCGCATGTCGTGCGTGAACACCGACTGCCACACCGCGGCGCGCAGCCGAAACGCGGGCTGCGACGCGCCGATGAACCCCGTGAAGATCCAGTGGAACGCGCGCCGCACCTGGTACAGGCACGCGAACAGGTGCGCGGGGTCGGGAAGATCCCGTCGCCGATGCTCGGGGAAGTCGAACAGGCGCGCGTACTCGTCGGCGAACGTCGTGTAGATCGGGAACCGCTGCGCGTCGCGGCGCGCGGGCTGCTCGCGAATCGACCGCAGCATCGCCGCGTCGACGAGGTGGAACAGGTGGTAGATCGCGACGTCTTCGTAGAGCTCGACCTCGCGCTTCGTCGGGCTCGACGCGCCCGCCCCGCCCTCCGCGCGGCGCGCCCGCACGCGCTCGATCCACTCGGTCGCGAGCGCCGACAACCGCTCGACGTTGGGACGCGCGAGCTCGTCGCCCGGCCGCCGATACCACACCGAGCCGTCGTCCACGAACGCGGATCCGAGCGCGCGTCGCTCGCCCTCGATCCGCTCGGGCAGGAACGGATTCGCGTAGCTCAGCGTCGCCAGCGCCTCGGCGAGATCACGCTCGGAGTCGGTGAGGAATTCCATACCAGGACTGTACATCCCATGCACACACGCTGACCACAGGATGCACACGAGCTCGATTCCCGCAAGCCAGCCTCATCGTCGCAGAGCGCCACAAACCTTTACCCACATGACCCTTCCTCGAATTCGGCCCGCGGGACCGTAGTCTGCGTAGACAACCCTCGTCGAAGATCGAACAAGGAGGGTCACGACGATGCTCACACCCTGGAACTTCATCGCGGGTTGGCTCGCGGTGGTGCTCGGCATGATGACCGGGGCCGCGATCGGGCTCGGCTTTCACCGGGCGGATTACGGCGGCGGCTACGACTCGTGGCGGCGCCGGCTCGCGCGCCTCGGTCACATCAGCTTCTTCGGGCTCGGACTGCTGAACATCGCGTTCGCGCTTTCGCTCGACGTTCTCGTCGACGGACCGCCCGCGGCGAGTCGTTGTCTCTGGATCGACGTCGCTTCGGTCGGCTGGATCGTGAGTCTCGTCACGATGCCGACCGTGTGTTTCCTCTCGGCATGGCGGCCCGTCTTCCGTCACGCGTTCTTCGTTCCGGTTTTGGCGGCCCTGACCGGTGCCGTCGTGTTCCTCGCCCAGGAGGTGGCCTCGTGGATATCGGTATGATCGCGATGAGCGGCATCCGTGCCGTCGACCCCGAGCTGCTCGAGCTCGGACTGTCTCTCCCCGGTTTCGTCGAACGCAGCGAGACGATCGCTTCGTTGCCGAGCCTCGGGTTGCTCACACTCGCGGGCATGACGCCCGACGAACATCGCGTGAGCTACATCGAAGTCGAAGACGTGCGCAACGTCGACACGCTGCCGGGACCGTTCGATCTCGTGGCGATCTCGTCGTTCTCGGCACAAATGAACGAAGGCTACGAGCTCGCCGCGCGGTACCGCGATGCGGGCGTGCCGGTCGTTATCGGCGGACTGCACGCGACGCAGTGCCCGGACGAAGCGATCGCCCATGGCGCGAGCGTCGTCCGCGGCGAGGGCGAGCTCGCGTGGCCGGACATTCTGCGCGACGCGGAACGCGGCGCGCTGAAGCCTGTCTACGACGTGCGCGATCGCGAGTTCGATCTCGCCGATGCGCCGATGCCGGCATTCGAGCTTCTCGACGTCTCGCGCTACAACCGACTCACCGTGCAGACCAGCCGCGGTTGCCCCTGGCGCTGCAACTTCTGCGCGAGCTCGATCCTGCTCACGCGCAAGTACAAGCGCAAGCCCGTCGAGCTCGTGCTCGCCGAGATCGACCGCATCCGCGAGCTGTGGGATCGTCCGTTCCTCGAGTTCGCCGACGACAACGCCTTCGTCGATCGCGAGTACTGGCGGCAGCTGTTGCCGCATCTGGCCGAGCGCGGCATCCCGTGGTTCGCGGAGACCGACGTCTCGATCGCCGACGACGAGGAGCTGCTCGATTCGCTCCGCGAGGCAGGATGCAAGTCGGTGCTCATCGGCTTCGAGAGTCCGACGCGCGCGGGCCTCGACGGCATCGAGATGCGCCGCAACTGGAAGCTCGACCAGGTCGCGCGCGCCAAACGAGCGATTCGCACGATCCAGTCGCACGGGATTCGTGTGAACGCGTGCTTCGTCGTCGGGCTCGACGGACACGACGAAACCGTGTTCGACGCCATCTACGACTTCGTCGAAGACGCCGCGCCGTTCGACGTGCAGATCACGCTGCCGACGCCGTTCCCCGGCACTCCGCTCTACGATTCGTGGAAGCGCGCCGGACGGCTCACGCACGACGGCGCGTGGGAGCGGTTGACGCTGTTCGACCTGTGCTTCGAACCGGCGCGGATGACGGCCGAACGGCTGCGCGCGGGCTTCCACGACCTCATGCGTCGACTCTACAGCGAGGAGTTCACGCGCTACCGACGCGAGGGCTTCCGACGCGAGTGGCGCGCCGCGGCATCGTGACGGCAGGGGCGGTGTTGGACGACTGCGACGGCTACTGCGACGCCGTCGCGTCGTCCGCCGCCCACGACACGAGCAGACGCTTCGTCGAGTCGTTCGGGCGCGTTGCGTGGACCTCGCGCACGATCTCTCGGAACTTCGCGGAGTCACCGAGCCGCGCGGCTCGCGTGAGGATCCACTCGGCGCGTACGGCATCGTTCCCCGTGTTCGCAGCTCGGAGCGCCTCGAACGCCTCGTCGGTACGTCGCGCCGCGATCATCACGTCGATGCGCAGCTTGCGAACGAGGTTGCGCATGTCGGGCGTACGCGCGAGCGACGCCCACCGATCGAGTTGCCGCCGCCACTCGGCCTCGGCTTCCTCCGACATCGAAATTTCGATCACGGCCGGGAATCCGAAGCGGTTCACGAGGTCGATCGCCGCCGCGTCGTCTTGCGCCTCGACGACCTCGCCGAACGCAGCGAAGAACTCGTCGTTGGTCGGCGGCGCGGTGTCGCCTTCGAACAATCGCTCGTAGAGCTCGGGGTGATCGGCGCGCGCCTGCTCGAAGGACGTGTCTTCCATGCGCATCGACGCGAGCAAGTACGCGGCCGCGATCTGCGGAATCTCGACGCCAGGCTCGGTCAGCGCGCGCGCCGCCGCGTAGCGATCGAAAACGTCGGCATGCTCGCGATACCACTTCGACCACAACAGACTCGCGGACGCCGTCGGCCGCTCGTCGTAGGCGAGGGTTTCCACCGGCGCGAGCCCTTGGAAGAAGTCACGCGGGGCGCGGTATTCGAGGAAGTGGTTGTCGTCCGTGTTGACGAGCGACGTCTGGCTCGCGAGGTATTCGACGGTCGACGGGCCATAGCGCTGCAGCCACAACAGCGAACCGAGGTCGGTCACGCCGATCTCGTCGAGCTGTCGTTTCACGCCCTCGTTCGACGCGATTACGTTCTCGATGCGATCCCAATCCGGATCGAGCGGCTTGCGACTCCCGAGCAGCAGCACGTCGACGTTCATCCCCTGGAACGCGTAGATGTAGGGGAACACCGAGTGGAAGCTTCGCAGCACCGCCTGCATGCTTTCGTCGGAAAGCTCGTACGCCGAGATCCACTGCAGGTAGAGGCCGTCCTCGCGCAGCGCGTGTCGCGCGCGTTCGTAGAAGTCGCGCGAGAAGAGCGCCCCCGTCCCGATCATCCACGGGTTCGACGGCAACGCGGATCCTCGAGCGGCCGCTCGTTCCACGGATCGAAGAACTTCGTCGCCTCGGGCATCGCGCGCAACAACTCGATGACGTCGAGCCGGCGGATGTCGTGCAGCAACATCGACCCTGCGGTGATGCCGCTGGCGAGCCCGATCACGAGACCGTCTTGCGGGTTGCGGTGAAACAGCGCGGGCAAGTGCCCTGAGAGGTACTGCGTCGGCAAGTCGCCCTTCGACGAGGCGTCGGGCTTGCCGTTCACGAACAGCGTGAAGACGGGCTCGGTCCCCTCGATGCGCCGCGTCACCATGAGGTTCGCGGCGGGGTCGTCCTTCTGATAGCGCACTTCGATGCCGTCGACGTACTCCCGGATCTCGGGCAGCGAGAGCTCGAGGCGCGAGCGCTCGGCGCCCGACGTGAGCCGCAGCAGCGTGAACCACGACGCGTCCCAACCGCGCGTCGCGACGTGGTAGACGAGCACGAGCACGAGAAGCGGAATCGCCGCCACGGGGGCACGCGACGCGGCCGGATTCGAACGATCGCGGAACGCCCACACCGCCCCGATCCCGAGCGCGATGTTCCCGAGCGACGCCGCCGCGAGCATGGTCTCGACGCCGAGCAAGGGCAACAACAGGAGGCCTGCCGCGAGCGAACCGAGCACCGAACCCCACGTGTTCCACGCGTAGATCCGTCCGGTGTCGTTCCCGAGGCGCACGAGATCGCGGCTCAGCCCCTTG
>JAUIME010000386.1 GCA_030433195.1 bacterium | reverse complement strand
TCGCCGTCTTCATGCGCACGCCCGTTGTGATGGACGAGTTGATCTGGCATCGCATGCTTGCTGATCATGCCGCCGCTGCGATCTCGCACGCTCGCGCGTTTGCTGAGATCGATCGACTCAAAGAGCAACTCGAAATCGAGAACGAGTACCTTCGCGAAGAGGTGACGACCGAAGGCGCGTTCGGCGAGATGATCGGCTCGAGTGCTGCACTGCGCAACACGACGCGCCAGATCGAGGTCGTCGCCGAGACCGACGCCAGCGTGCTCATCACCGGAGAGTCCGGCACGGGCAAGGAACTCGTCGCGCGTGAGATCCATCGGCGTAGCGGACGACGCGATGGTCCGATGATCAAGGTCAACTGCGCCGCGATTCCGCGTGATCTCTACGAGAGCGAGTTCTTCGGTCACGTCGAGGGTGCGTTCAGCGGGGCCGTTCGCGATCGCGCTGGGCGATTCGAGGCTGCGGACGGCGGCACGTTGTTCCTCGACGAGGTCGGCGAGATTCCCCTCGACCTCCAGGCGAAACTTCTTCGCGTGCTCCAGGAAGGCTCGTTCGAACGCGTCGGAGAGGCGACGACGCAGCACGTCGACGTGCGTCTCGTCGCGGCGACCAACCGCGATCTCCAGAAGGACATCGATGCGGGCACGTTCCGCCAAGACCTCTACTATCGACTCAACGTCTTTCCGATCGCGGTAGCGCCGCTTCGCCAGCGCGATGAGGACATCCCCGCGCTCGCGGGGCGATTCCTCGAAGAGGCGTGCCGGCGCATGCACCGGCCGCACCTTCGGCTGACCAAGGCCGCGGTCGAGCTGTTGCGTCGTTACGATTGGCCCGGCAACGTCCGCGAGTTGCAGAACGCGATCGAGCGCGCCGTCATCACGTCCCCCGGATCGTCTCTGCGCATCGAGTTGCCCGGCACCCGCCGCGAGGAAGATCGCGCGGAGCGAGACGAAGAGAACGCCGAGCGCATCCTCACGGACGACGAGATGCGACAGCTCGAGCGCGCCAACATCGTGCGCGCGCTCACGGCGACCTCCGGTAAGGTCTCGGGGCCGGACGGTGCCGCGGCGTTGCTGGGGATCAAGCCGACGACGCTCGCCTCACGCATCAAGGCGATGAAGATCCGCTGGATCGTTCGATAGGGCAACGCCCGTCCCCGGATGGACGTCGGGATCAGGAATCCCGCTCGAACGGATTCCTTCGATTTTCCGGTTCGGGCCGGGGCCTCGCTTCCTGTTCCCCTGGATGAGCGCGACGACGGGTCGCGAGCCGTGGATTCTTCGTGCGAACGACGAAAGGTAGCCCCCATGATCGCTTGCGCACCTGAGACGCGTGGCCGAATCGCCAGGACCGACGACGGAGTGATCGCGCCGAGGGTGCCTCTCGAGCAATGGCCCACGGCGAGCGCAAACCGAAGCGCGAGAGATCGATCCGCGAGAGTGCAGCCGATTCGAGGGCGTGACGGGCAGCGTACCGTCCGCGTTCGACCCGAAGCGCTCCCTGGGCGAGAGGCGGCGGCTTCGCCTATACTCTTCCGAATGAACGACTCGCGCCCCGAATCCGAGCCGAAGGAAGCGACCCCGAACGAAGTGGCCGCGACCGACGCTGCCCCGAACGATGCGACCGCGCTGTTGGTGCGTATCGAGAAGGGCGACGAAGCGGCGGCCCGAGAGCTGTTGCCGATCGTCTACGCGGAGCTGCGTCGCGTGGCTCGTTCGCAGTTCGCGCGTCAGGGTGCCGGTCACACGCTCGAGCCGACCGCGCTCGTGCACGAGGCCTACATGAAGCTCGTGCGGCACGGCGGGGAGTGGAAGGATCGGACGCACTTCTTCGCGGTCGCCGCCACGGCGATGCGACAGGTGCTCATGAATCACGCCGAAGCGCGTCGTGCGAAGAAGCGCGACGGTGTGCGAGTCGACGTCACGATGGACGGTCTCTCGACTCCGGATCTGCTGCCGTCGATCGACCTGTTGGCGCTCGACGATGCGCTCTGCACGCTCGCGTCGCTCGACGAAACGGACGCGCGCATCGTCGACCTGCGCTTCTTCGGCGGCCTCACGATGGACGAAGTCGCACGTGTCGTGGGCCTTTCGACACGAGCGGTCGAGAAGCGATGGCGCCGCACGCGAGCGTGGCTCAATCACGAGATGAGTCGAGGCGCGAGATGACGTCGCGCGAGCGCTACGGCCGCGTGATGGAGCTGTTCGAACGAGTCTGCGACCTGCCGGCGCCCCAGCGAGACGCGATTCTCGGGGACGCTTGCGAAGGAGACGTGGAGCTCCTCGAGGACGTCCGCGCGCTCCTCGATTGCGATTCGACTCTCGGCGCGGCCGATGCCGCGGGGGGCGGCGCGGTGGTTGAGGCGCTCGCGGCCGACCTCGACGTGGATCTCACGACCGGCACGGGATCGCGAGCAGAACGGCAAGGCGCGGCCTCCACGTCGATCGCGTTCGAAGAAGGAAGCCGCGTCGGACCGTACCGGATCGTGCGCGAGATCGGGCACGGCGGCATGGGCGTCATCTACGAGGCCGAGCAGGAGGCGCCGCGGCGGCGCGTGGCGCTCAAGGTCATTCGCCCGGGGCGCGTCACGGCCGACGGAATCCGGCGCTTCCGGCACGAGGCGCAGATCCTCGGTCGTTTGCAGCATCCCGACATCGCGCAGGTGTTCGAGGCCGGGCTGACCGAACCCGGCCCGCGCGGCGTCCCGTACTTCGCGATGGAGCTCATCGACGGAGTTCCGCTCGATCGTTACGTCGAGGAAGAAGCGCTCGATCTGCCGCGACGCGTCGCGTTGCTCGCGCGCGTGTGCGATGCGGTGCAGCATGCGCATCAGAAGGGGATCATCCATCGCGATCTGAAGCCTGCGAACGTGCTCGTGATGCGCGCGACTTCGGGGAGCGACACGGGAACCTCGGATTCGAGCGTGAGTCGGCGTCGTCGCATGGCGTGGTTCGAGGACATCGGGCAGCCCAAGGTGCTCGACTTCGGAGTGGCACGCGTCGTCGATCCCGATGCGCACCTGATGTCCGCGGCCACCGATGCGGGGATTCTGGTCGGGACGCTCGCCTACATGAGTCCCGAACAGGTGGGCGGTCCGTCGGACGGTCTCGACACGCGTTGTGACGTGTACGCGCTCGGCGTGATGGCGTACGAAGTGCTGAGCGGCGCGCGTCCGCTCGACGTGGGTCGCCTCGCGATTCCGGAGGCGGCGCGGCGCATCGAAGCGACCGATCCGGCGCGTTTGTCCTCGCACGATTCTCGGCTCCACGGCGATCTCGAGACGATCGTGCACAAAGCGCTCGAGAAGGATCGAGAGCGTCGCTATGCGTCGGCGGGCGAGCTCGCGGCGGACCTTCGACGCTACCTGGCCGACGAGCCCATTCACGCGCGTCCGCCGAGTGCCTTCTACCAGATCTCGAAGTTCGCGCGACGCAATCGGGCGCTCGTGTCGGCGAGCGCGATCGGGATCCTCGGTCTCGTGATCGCGTTGGTCGGGGTCACGACGGGCTTGGTCGCGTCGCAGCGCGAGCTCGCGCGGTCGCGGGAGATTCGCGGCGTCATCACGGACATGCTCGTCTCGGTGCGACCGAACGAATCGCTCGGCGAGGATACTTCGCTCATGAAGCGCGTCCTGCGCGAGACGGTGGCGCGGCTCGACGCCGGCGACGTCCGGGACCTCGCGGTCGAAGGCGAGTTGCGCGGTCTTGTCGGATCGACGTATCGGTTGATTCAAGAGCCGGAGGCCGCGCTCGTGCAGCTCGACCGGGCGGTGTCGATCCTCGGTGGCGGGGGAGGCAGGGCTTCGTGGTCGGCGCGCATCGACCGTGCCGCCGTGTTGCAGACGATCGGGCGAGGCGCCGAGGCCGAGTCGATCCTGCTCGAAGCCGTCGATGCTTGCGAGCGGCGGTTCGGAGCCGAGGACGGGATCACGCTCGGCGCGAAGGAAGCCCTCGGGATCGGGTATCTGCGCGACGAGAAGTGGGACGAAGCCGAGGGGCCGCTCCTCGATGTCGCCGAGTCGCGCGAGCGACGACTCGGCCCCGAGGACGAATCGACCCTGGCCACTCGAAGTCACCTCGCGATCCTCTACGCGGGTCGCGGTGATTTCGATGCTGCCGAACGGATCTACCGAGAGTCGGTCGCGCTGCAGGAGCCGCTCGCCGACGCCGGCGATCCGCGTGCGCTCGGCGCGCTGCACAACCTCGCGACGCTGTTGATTCGAAGGGAGCGCGTGGAGGAGGCGATCCCGTATCTCGAGCAGACCCTCGTCCTCACCGAGCGCGCTTTCGGAGTCGCGCACGATGCGACGCGCGAGATCCGAGCCGCGCTTGCCGTGCACTGCATCGAGCTCGGTCGCGTGGACGACGCCGCGCGCCGTTTGCGGGAGGTGGTGCGGCTCGACTTGTTGCGCGGCACGCCGTCGGTTTCCGTTGTGGTCGACCTCGTCGACTTGTTGCACCGTAGCGGGCGGCCGCAAGAGGCCGCGCGCATTGGCATGGATCTGCTCGATCCGTTCGAACATGCAGTGGGACGGGAGAGTGAGGAGTTGCTGCCCTTGCTCTCTCTTCTCGGAAGCGTCTGCTACGATGCCGGCGACGCGGCGGCGCAGGAGCGGGTCACGAGTCGCGAGGTGGAAGTGCGCCGAGCGCACGACGGGATCACCGCGATGGAGTCGCTCGTCGCGATCAACAACCTCGCGTCGCTGTTTGTCACGCAGGGGCGTGCAGCCGAGGCGCGCTCGTTGCTCGAGCCCGTTCTCGAGGTCTGTCGCGCCGAGGCGACGCCTTCCCTTCCCTGTTGGGTGTGTGCCCATTCGCTCGCCGAAGCGCACCTCGCCGGGAACGACTTCGAGAGTGCCGCCTCTCTTCTCGAGGAAGTCGTCGACGGCTACGACCGCGTGCTCGAGCGCGATCCGGAAGACGAGCAGACGTACGCCTTTCGCATGCTCGCGCTCCAGCAGCAAGAGGCGGCCTGGATCCGAGCCGGCGAAACGGATCGCGCGGAGCAGACTGCGGCGCGCCGACGAGCGATCGAGCGCGCCGAGTAGGCGTCAGGATTCGGACGTTCTCACCGATGCGCCCCCGCGAAGAACGGGAGCGTCAAACCGATCGATCGACATCCGCCGGACGAACGTCCATTCCGCGCCGAAGCAACGTCACGCCGACCGCCGCCATCCAGATGGCGTTGAGATGGAACACGGGCGCGTAGACCCAGAAGGCATCGGACGAGAACATCACGACGACGATCGCCGCGAGTCCGGTGACGCTTCCGAGCCAACCGATCCAGCGGGGCAGCTCGCTCCATTTGACGAGTCCGAGACTGAGGACGAGTAGACCGAGGCCGGCGAAGAGTCGTCCGAACCGGACGAAGCACGTCACGAACTTCGTGTCCATGCGGATCGATTCGACGTACGCGGCGGCGACTTCGGCCGGCTTCCCGATCACGTCGAGCGATCCCCAGTAACCGTGGTGATAGTAGAAGGCGCTGCCGACGGCGTACGTGAAGGCGCCTCCCGCGACGACGATGGCTCCGGGCC
>JAUIME010000385.1 GCA_030433195.1 bacterium | reverse complement strand
CAAGCTCTCGGGTGCGACCGAAGGACCGATCCGCGCCACGATGAAGGTCGCCGCGACGACGGTCGAGCTCGGACGCCCGATCGAAGTCGAAGTCACGATCACGAACGCGGGAACCGAGGCGACCCGCATCAAGGAAGTCGTGCACGACACGCAGTCGGTGTCGTTCGCGATGGTCTGGAACCGTTCGACGACGTTCGAGTACGAGCGCATCGTGATGTGGGGCGCGTCCGAGCGTGAGTGGGAAACGCGCTACGTCGAGCCCGGCGATTCGATCACCGAGACCTTCGAGATCCCGACGCTCGTGCCCGGCCCCGTGCAGATCGGCGCTCGCTATCGCGGCGCCGGCGACACCGTCGTTCGCAGCACGCCGACGACGGTCAAGGTGACTCCGCCCGCAAACGGAGGCGAGCTCGTCGCGCGGTTCGCGACGAACTACGGCGAGTACGTCGTCGCACTTTGGCCCGACGTCGCACCGAACACGTCGCTGCACTTCGTCGAGCTCGTGCGCACGGGCTTCTACGACGACGTCTCTTTCCACCGCCTGGCTCCTGGCTTCGTCTTGCAAGGCGGCGACCCGGTCGGCAACGGCACGGGGGACGCCGGCTACAACCTCCGCGCCGAGTTCAACGAACGCAAGCATGTCAGCGGCGTGCTGTCGATGGCTCGCAGCGAGGATCCCGATTCGGCCGGCAGCCAGTTCTTCGTTTGCCTCGGCCCGGCCCCGCACCTCGACAACGCCTATACCGCTTTCGGCGAAGTCGTCGACGGCTTCGATACGACCATTCGCAAGATCGAGCGCGAAGCCGAGCGCTACGACCCCCCGTCCGACCGCCTCTGGGACGACGTCGTGATCGAGAAAGCGACCCTCGAGACTCGCGCTCCGGCCGACGGCAACACCGAGAACGACTGACCCGCAAAGGAAATCGACCCATGTCCTACGAGAACATCCTCGTCGAAGAACGAGCGCCGATCGCGGTCGTGACCATCAACCGTCCGCGCAAACTCAACAACGTCGACACGAAGACCCTGCAAGAGCTCGAGGCCGCGATGCGCGAGCTCGGCGACAACGACGCCATTCGCGGCATCATCCTGACGGGCGCCGGCGAACGCGCGTTCGTGTCGGGCGCCGACATCTCGGAACTCCAAACGCTCGACGGCATCTCGGCGCCGAAGGTCTCGCGCGCCGGCCAAGGCACCTACGACGTCATCGAACAGCTCGGTAAGCCCGTGGTCGCGGCCGTCCACGGCTACGCACTCGGCGGCGGATGCGAGCTCGCCATGGCGTGCACGCTTCGGTGCGCATCCGAGAAGGCACGCTTCGGCCTACCGGAAGTGTCGCTCGGCATCATCCCGGGCTACGGCGGAACCCAACGCCTCGCACGCCTCGTCGGCAAAGGCCGCGCGATGCAGATCGTCCTCACGGGCGAGATGGTCGGCGCCGAGGAAGCCCTCGCGATGGGACTCGTCAACAAGGTCTTCCCCAAGGACGACCTCCTCGCCGAGACCGAGAAGTTCCTCGAGGGCATCCTCGCCAAGGGCCCCGTCGCCGTGCGCTACGCCATCGAAGCCATCAACCGCTCGCAAGACGTCTCGCTCGCCGACGGCCAGTACCTCGAAGCCAGCCTCTTCGGCTCCCTCGCCGAAACCGACGACTACAAGGAAGGCATGACCGCCTTCACCGAGAAGCGCAAGCCCGACTTCAAGAACCGCTGATCGCAAGGGGAGCGAGTGGCGGATCCGGGGGAAGCGAGATCCCCGTCGACGAGATCCCTACGTCGTCTCCCCGCGAGACCTCGCGCCGGAAGCGCCCTTGCGGTTCGGCAGAAAGCCGCTGAGCGTTGCGAGGTAGCCGACGAACCCGCCGGCGACGAAGGTCACCGCGATGAGCACGGCGCGCGGCATCGTGAACGAGATGAAGAACAGATTGGTCTCGACGGGCGCCGCGTTCTGGAGCACGAACACGATCGCGAGGCCGAGGATCACGATGATGAGGTTGTTGCGAAACCGCTTCGACATGCGCGCCACCTTTGATTTTCGGGGGGCTCGTCGCTAAAATGCCCGTCCTCCGCGCACGTGCGGGAGCTTGCCTCCCGACCCACACGCCGAGCGCGAGCGGGCCGACGCCCCCCGAGCCGCAACCGCAATTCCCGCGGGCCGGCGTCTGCCCTCCCCGGTGCGACGAAAGCTGCGTACCGGGCGCTCGCAAGAGCATAAACGAGACCGTAAACCCTTTGCAATTCATTCTTTCGAGGTTCCCATGTACGACATCGCAGTGTTGCCCGGGGATGGCATCGGCAAGGAGGTCGTCGACGAAGGCCTGAAGGTCCTCGACGTCGTCGCGTCGATCCACGGCTTCAAGTACAAGACCGAGGACTTCCCGCACGGCAGCGACCACTACCTGAAGACCGGCGAGCTCATGCCGGATTCGGTGCTCGAGTCGTTCGAGGACTTCAACGCGATCTACCTCGGCGCCATCGGCGATCCGCGCGTCGAAGTCGGCCTCGTCGAGCGTGCCGTCATCGGCGGCGTGCGCTGGAAGATGGACCTCTACATCAACCTGCGCCCGATCAAGCTCTACGCGGAGCACCTCTGCCCGATCAAGGGCGTGACCCCCGAGATGCTCGACATCCTCGTCATTCGCGAGAACACCGAGGATGCGTACCTCGGCATCGGCGGCTTCTTGAAGCAGGGCACCGAGAACGAAGTCGCGATCCAAGACATGGTCTACACGCGCAAGGGCGTCGAGCGCTGTATCCGCTACGCGTTCGAGGCGTGCAAGAAGCGCAACAAGGCCAACCGCCTGACGCTCGTCGACAAGGCGAACGCGATTCGCGCGCAAGACATCTACACGCGCGTGTTCGAAGAGGTCGGCAAGGAGTATCCCGGCATCGATCGCGATCACGCGTACATCGACGCGGCGTGCATGTGGATGATCAAGAACCCCGATTGGTTCGACACGATCGTCACGACGAACATCTTCGGCGACATCATCACCGACCTCGGCGCGATGTGCCAAGGCGGCATGGGCATCGCGGCGGCGGGCAACATCCACCCCGAGAAGGTCTCGATGTTCGAACCGATCCACGGCTCGGCGCCCAAGTACCGCGGGAAGAACGTCGCCAATCCCATCGCCGCGATCATGGCGGTGTGGATGATGCTCGACTTCCTCGGCGAGCCCGAAGCCGCGCAAACCGTCGAGAATGCCGTCTCGGGCCTGCTCTCGTCCAAGCGCATCCCGTCGCTCGACGCGAAATCGGGACTGTCGACGAACCAGATCGGCGACATGGTGGTCGAGGAAATCCGCTCGAACGCCAACTCCTGATCCGGCTCGCGCACGAAAGACCGACGGACCATGAATCGATCCGACTCATCGCCGACGCGACGCCCGACGCTCGCGGCTCCGGTTCGCGCGACCGCGATCGTACTCGCGGTCGCGTCGATTCTCGTCAGCGGCTCGGCGTGCGGCTTCCGCGTCCCCGAGGGTTCGGTCTACGTGTCGAAGACGACCGGGCTCGAGGGGCACATGCTCGGCCTCGAGTTTCTGCTCGGCCCTTCGTACGCCGTGAAGGTGCGCTACGCGGGCGGCAAGGAGTGGGCGCAGTTTTTCTACGAGCACTACGTGGGCGACGAGCTCGTGATGCGAAAACCGATCTCCTCCGAAGGACTCGCCGGAGAGGGTTTCACGTGGCGTAGCACGATTCGGCTCGAACCCCTTCCGCCGATCCCCGGGCGCGACCGCGACGATCCGCTGTACATGCTGGCGCTCGCGCGCTCGGCGGGCAAGCGCTTCACCGGGCGCTCGGTCACGATCGTGGAGGGTCTCGGCCCCGACGCCCCGACCGAGGTCGACATCGGCAGCGATCGCAATGAGTTTCGCGACGACGAAGAGATCCCGCTCGTCGAGTTCTACCGACGCGCCGCGACGGGCCGCACGATCTCGGGCGAAACCACCAAACGCGAGGCGCAGCGCATCGTCGTGAAGCTGCGGCTTTACAATGCAGGCGAGGTCGACCCCATCCCGGATCCGGACGCGAAAGCCGAGATCCCGAACAATGGGGTCGCGAACGACGAGGTCGCGAGCGACGACGACGCGAGCGACGAGGCCCCGAACGATGAGGCGGCTGCCGACGAGTAGGGTCGGCGACCGACGGGCCCGCCGGCCCCCGACCCCATGCGCTCCGGCTTCCGGCCCGTGGTTCGCCGAAAGTGCGAACCAAAGTCTCCCTTGACCTTACAGCCTTCGGTCACCAATGGAACCAGAAGCCCGCGCGGCCCGCAAGGGCGCACGCGATTTCTCAGGCCCATCGAGATCTCTATACTGCGCGCCATGAAGCCTGTGGAATGGAATCGGACGCGGGTGCTCGTCACGGGCGCCTCGAGCGGCATCGGCCGGGAGATCGCGCTCCAGCTCGCGGCCGAGGGCGCGAGCTTGGCCCTCGTGGCGCGGCGGGAGGACCGCCTCCGCGCGCTCGCGACCGAGGTCGAGGCCGATCACGGCGTCACGGCAGTGCCGGTTCCCGTGGATCTCAGCGAACCCGGCGCGGCCACCGCGATCCGGGATCATCTCGCGGGAACCCCGCTCGATCCGCCCGACGTGATCGTGCTCAACGCCGGCATCGGCGACACGGCCGAGCTCGCCGAGCTGCCGGTCGATCGCGTCGGCGCCGTGGTCGACGTGAACGTGCGAACCCACGCCGAGCTCGCGCGCCTGTACCTGCCGTCGATGATCGAGCGCCGCGCGGGCGGGATCCTCGCGATCGCGTCGATGGCCGGCTTGCAGCCGGTCCCGTACATGGCGCTCTACGGCGCGTCGAAGGCGTTTCTCGTGTCCCTGTGCGAAGCGCTGCATCACGAAGTCCGCGACTACGGCGTCCGCGTGACGTGCGTCTGTCCGGGCCCCGTGCGCACCGACTTCTTCGACGCCAACGCGATGAAGGTCGACTCCGAGCTGCTCGCCAAAGCGTCCGACCCCGGCAACGTCGCCACCTTCGCGATCGACGCGTTCGAGCGCAACGGTTCGGTGTCGATTCCGACGTTCGCCGCGCGCGTGATGTCGTGGATCCCGCGAATCCTGCCGCGCTGGTTGAGCGGACGGCTCGCACTGCGGGTCATGCGTCAGCGGATGCGCGCTGCCGAAAGCGAAGCCGCGTCCGGGCGCGGCGACTGAGACCGCAACCCTCGCGGACCCCGCGTCACTCGATCGTCGGCGCGCCGCCCGTCGTCTCCGGTCGCGGACGGTCCCACCCCGCCGTCCCGCCTTGCAACGCCTCCAAGACGTGGCCGAGGCTCGGCACGCACCAGTCGGCATGGTCGGCAAACGGGAACGCACCCGCGACGTCGAGGTACACGGTGGGAACGCCCGCGGCGCGGCCCGCCTGCAGGTCGTACACGTAGTCGCCCACCATCACCGCCTCGCCGACATCGCGCCCCCAACGCTCGAGCAAGCGGCGAATCCCGGCCGGGCTCGGCTTGGGCTCCGTGCAGTCGCGCGTGACGATGTCGGCCTCGTCGAAATGATCGTCGAGCCCCACGGCCGCCAACGTC
>JAUIME010000384.1 GCA_030433195.1 bacterium | reverse complement strand
AAGGGCGGGTCGGCGTCGTACGGGCTTTCGGCGATGAGCGTCGCTTCGATGTCGATCGACTGATCGTCGCAGCGCGAGCAGATGTCAGCCGCCGGCGTCACTTCGAAGTTGACCGTCTCGCCCGGACCGTCGCGCTGAACCAGAAGCGTCGAGCTCGTCGTTCCGGCCGTCGGTCCGAGAACCACCGGTCCTTCGATCGTCGCGCATCCCGCGTCGACGTCGGGGGAGTTCAGCGACACCGTGACGAAGTCACTCGGGAACTCGTTGTTGAGCTTGCGGAGCTGGTAACCCGGGAGGTCGGCCGGGAAGGTCGGGACCGGGTCGAGCGAGTTGGCCGTGTTCGAAACCGTGAGCGGCAGCGTGCCGGTCATGCCCGGCTGGAGCGGGCTCGGGATCGACGAACCGAATTCGCACGTGAACTCCGGGAACCAACGCGGGTGGTGGAAACGCGGGTCGAGGTTGTGCGCCTGGTTGTCGCCGTTGAAGATCCCCGACACGATCGCGTCGCCGTTGGACGGAGCGAACGGGCTGTAATAGAAGAAGATTTCGCTTCGGTACGGGTTCGTACCACTGGCCTTCGTCGCGAGCTGCTGCGCGATGAAGTTCGTGAACACGAACGCCTGGAACGGGATGAACTGCACAATCGGCTTCGCGAAGTTCGCGTTCGTGCTCGTGTTCCCGTGCGCCCAGATGTAGTTCCCGCGCGTACCGCCATCGGCGAGGATGAACGGGTTCGCGATCGACGACAGCTGCGGGCTGAGCGGAAGCTGCGCGGTGTTGAACAGCGCGCCGCCTTCACCACCCGCCGAGTCGCCCTCGTCGTTGATGATCACGTAGGCATAGACCCACGCGTCGGCGAGCTGCTGGGTGAGGTCACCGGCCGGGAACACCTGGGTACCGACATCGACGGTCGTCGGAAGCCAGACGTTACCGTTCAGGGCGAAGTTCGCCGAGAAGTCGATGTTCTCGCCCGAAACGCCCTCCACCCCGGGAGGCGGAAGCTGCTCGGGACCGCCGAACGCGGTGCAGACGACCGTACCGTCCAGGTTCGGTTGCTGGCCGGAGAACTTCACGACCTGAACCTTCCCGATGATCGGGATCTGGTCGATCTCCGTGTCTGCGAATGCGAACGACCCGAGGCACACCGCGCTGAGCAGCGCGAGCAGTACCGCGAGACTGGACACCTTGAACATGAAGAAACCCTCCTTTGATATACCCGCGGACGCGAAAGCCCCCTGGTGGAGCGGACTCCAGCAATCGTGGAGTGGACTCCGCAAATAGGGATCATTCGCCGATTCCGGGGCCCGGGAAGTCCGGGCGTGATTGTCTCGGACGCGAATGGCGGTGGGATTACCCCCTCGGCATACAAAAGTGGCGGAGAAGCTCCGTCACCGTGAAAATCTCCCGATGTATGACCCCCGAGGTTAGCGTTTCTAAACCCTGGCTGTCAAGTACATTCTCGGCCATAAGGCCTCTCTGGGGAGGGTGCCGGACGGGCCACGAGAGTTCCGGATTTCTTCTCGGGCCGCATCCTTCACGTGTCCTCGATCGCCCCCCACTCGCGGGGCGAAAGGTAGACTCGTCAGCGATTTCCGCACGCTCGTCTCGTGCGGCAAGTCGGAAGTTCGCTTCGATCGTTCGCCGCGCTGGCGGGGAAGCATGCGCCGACCTCCTCACACCTCCATTCTCGCCGTCCTCCTGCTCGCCCTCGCGATCGCGGCGCTCTACGGGCAATCGATCGGCTTCGAGCGGACGTACGACGACTTCGCGGTCGTCCAACCCGACGAGATCGAGAACGGCACGATCGACTGGAGCCCCGGCCAGCGGGGGCTTCGCCAGCTCTCGTATCGCCTCGACCACGCTCTCTTCAGCGACGACTTCGGTCCCTACCACGCGCAGAACCTCGTCTGGCACCTCTTGGCCTCGTGTCTGGTCGCCGCCGTTGCCGTCCGACTCGGCGTGCCCCCCCGGGCCGCGTTCGCCGGGGCGCTCCTGTTCGCGGTCCACCCCGTTCACGTCGAGAGCGTCGCCAACCTCGCGAACCGAAAGGAGCCGATGGCGACCGCCCTCGTGCTTCTCGCGTTCCTCGCCTACCTCCGATCACGCCCCTTCGTCGGGGGGCGCGCGCTCGCCATGTCGTGCCTCTCGGCGATTCTGTTCGTGGCGGCCACCTACGCGAAGGAGACCGCGGCGATCTTGCCGCTGGTGATCGCGGCGTACGAGTTGCCACGCCGTGATGGCACACGACGGCAACGCGTCACCGTCGCGGCGGTCGCACTCCTCACCACGGTCGCGATCATCGGCTATGTCGCGAACGCCTGGTCCGCGAGCGGCGCGCGACTCGCAACTCTCGGCGGCTACGAAGGCGCGCTGAGCCCGGCATCGGTCGTTCTCGCGGCAGGGCGAGCGTTTTGGGCGCATCTGCGCATGGCGGTCTTGCCCTTCGGCCTCTCACCCGACCATCGACTCGCGCTCGAGAGTCCGGTCGCGGTGGCGGACGTCGTCGGTTGGATCACGGCGATCGGCCTCGTCGCGGCCGCGTGGTGGTTCACGCGGAATCGCCCGATTCCCCGGTTTGCCGTCCTCTGGGCGCTCCTGTTCTACTTGCCGACGTCGAGTGTCGTCCCGGTGTCGTACCTCGTCGCAGAGCGTTACCTCTATCTTCCCTCGGTCGGGTTGGCTTGGCTCGTCGGCTACGGACTGGATCGTTCGGGCGTATTCGACAGCTCGGCGCCCGAGTCCCGCCGCCTCGCCTTCGGCCTAGCGGGCGCCGCGGTGTTCCTCGCCGCTTCGATCGAAACCGCGACCTACGCCGCCAAGTGGCGGAGTTCGACGAAGCTTTGGACCTACGTGGCCGCGACGGATCCGGACTCGGCACTCGCCCGGTTCGAGCTCGGAGTGGACGCGATCCTTCGCGGCGAACCCACGAGCGCACTGGAATCTCTCGACCGGGCGATCGAGCTACGTCCGCGCTGGGCCCGAGCGCATTTCAACCGTAGCCAAGCTCGAGCCGCACTCGGGGACCGGACGGGCGCGATGGCAGACCTCGATCGCGCGATCGAGTTGCGTCCCGATTACTGGCCGGCGTTCTCGAACCGAGGCCGCATGCACTGGGAGGACGGCGATCCGAGCGCCGCCCTCGCCGACTTCGACCGAGCCATCCGCATCCACTCGGGCGCCGCCGAACTCTACTTCAACCGCGGTGCCGTCCGAGCGTTGTCGGGAGACCCGGATCGAGCGCGCGCGGACTTCCGCAAAGCGCTCGAAATCGACCCCGACCATGCCGCCGCACGCCGCAACCTCGAAGCGCTCGGCAACTGATCCCCGGCGGGATGCCCGAAACTCAGGGCTCCCACCGCAGGATCCAAGCCGCGTCGCTCCCCTCACCTGAGGAATCCGTCCCACCAACGAACAGCGGCAGACGCTGCACGGGATCGAAGACGACGCGGAACGCGCGCACCGCGCGATCGAGCCACCCATCGATCGAGATTCGCTGGCCCTCGGGAAGGTCGGCTCGGAAGACCACGACTTGGCGGTCCGAAGTCGAATCGGCCCCGCCGACGATGTAGGCCACGCGCTCTTGCGGTGACCAGAACGCGGCGGCCGAGAACCGGTCGCTGGGAAGTCGATCGGCGACGAGGCGCAGTCGGGTTCCCGCGGGGTTTCTCGGTCGGAACTCGTAGATCGCCCGGCTCGCCTCGATCCCGTTCTCGAGCCCACCCATCAGGTAAGCGACCCCGGCCTCTTCGTCCCACGCGAGCGAGGGATTGTAGAGCGACTTTCCGAGCGCATCCTGGAGAACCTCGAGCCCACCCGTCGTCGGGTTGAACTGGAAGATCCTGCCGAGCGTATCGGAGCCACCCAGGACGTAGCCGCGACCCGCAGCGTGATCGAAGAACGACACCGCCGAAGCGAGATTGATCGGCAAACGCGTCGACAGACGACGAATTCGCGATCCCTCGGGCGCGGCCGGGTTGAATTCCACGATCTCGTCGAGGTCGGGGAAGATGCCGAACTGGCCTCCGAACACGTACGCACGGTCGTTCCGCGTCGACCAGAACGCCGTCGCTCGCGAACGCGGCGAAGGCAAGCGATCGACCAGAAGGACGTTCTCCGGATCTCCCGAAGGACGAATGCCCTGCGCGAGCACGTCGCTCAACGGACCGTTGTGGAAGCCGCCGAACGTGTACAGGTTTCCGTTCTCGGGATCGAGCGCGACGGCCGGCTGGGTTCGAGCCTCGGGCTGACGATCGACCTTCGTGTTGATCCCTTCGTCCGGGACGACGAGCCATACCGCGTCACTGCGCCCGCCGAAGCTCGAGTTGACGCCTGCGAACAAGAACGAGCAATCTCGCAGCGCGTCGTAGACCGCCGCCGAAGCGTCGGCGCGTTCCTGCAGCTGCAACGGATGCGTCGAAACGCGGCTACCGGGCGAACGATCCGGGTCGAAGACGACGATCTCGCGTTCGCTCTCAGCGGTATCGCCACCGTAGACGACGGCGACACCTCGCGCGCTGTCCCACACGGCGGTCGCTCGCGCACGCTCCGACGGAAGTCGATCCGAGAGCACCGTAAGCCGCGAACCCGCGGGTCGCGACGGATCGAACTGCCAGATCGCATCGGTGCGCGAGAATTCGGCGCCGCCGAAGATGTACGCGACGCGATCCACGGGATTCCAGACCGCCGTCGAAAGCACGAGCGAACCCGGGAAGCGATCGGACGAAACGACGGACACTCGCTGTCCGGCCGGCGCATCGGCGCGGAACTGCACGATCCGACCGTCGGAATTGTTGCCGCCGAACAGATACGCGACGCGCTCCGTCGGATCCCACGCGGCGGATGCCGAGCCGTGGAAGAACGGAAGCCGATCACTCGGCAGGACGCTCACGCTCGGGCCGCCGGGGCTTTCGGGGCGAAAGACGACGATCTCGTCGAGTCGCGGAACGAAGCTGTCGATGCCTCCGAAGACGTACGCGATCCCGTTCTCCGAATCCCACACCGACGTCGCCTGCGTTCGAGGCGACGGGAGGCGGGTGTCGAGTCGCTGGATGCGCTCGCCGACCGGCTTTCCGATGTCGAAACGAACGATCTGGTCGAGGTAGTTCGAAGAATCACGGCCGCCGAACAGGTACGCGACGCCGCTGTCATCATCGTAGACCGCGGTCGCCGCGTCGAATGCCTTGTCGAGGTATCCGGTGCGCTCGAGCATCGGCTCGGCGCTCCCCGCGAACGCGACACGCAGTTGAATTCCGTTCGAGAAAGCGTAGCCGCCGGCTTCGGCGCCCGCGTCTTCCACGTACGCCTGAACGTAGAACGTTCGACCGGCGAATCGCGCCGGGACCTTCTTCGCGAAGAACCGATCCTCACCGGAGTTCCCGACTTGCCGCGTGGGCTGGAAGGGACGCGATCCACCGACGTAGTCGACGTCGGGGATGAACTTCGCGGTCGGACCGAATTGGGGGGCGTCGTCACCGGAATACGTCTCGGTGAACGCCAAGAAAACGCGCTGCGCGGATGGAGCGAGATTCGAAATCGTGACGACACCGACCTT
>JAUIME010001007.1 GCA_030433195.1 bacterium | reverse complement strand
CGGCGCAGACTTTGCTCACCGATCACCCCCCGCGCCGGTCGCGCTGTCTTCGGCCACGTCGTGTCGTGTGATGCGTACGAAGACGTCTTCGAGCGTGACGTGATGCGTTCGAAACTCGCGAATCACTCCGCCCGCTTCGACGATCGCGCGCGACACGGGCTCGCGGATGTCGTGCGGCTCTCGCCCCTTGATCTCGAGCGTCGCGACTCCGTCGCGTTCGGTGACGTCGACGTCGGCGACGACGTCGAGCGCGGCGACGGCTTTGCGGAGCCTCACCGCGTCACCTCGCACTTCCGCGCGGACGGCGCCGCCACCCTGCACGTCGCGCATGAGACGGGTCGGCGTGTCCATCGCGACGACGCGTCCGCGGTGCAGGATCATCACGCGCTCGCAGATCGCTTCGACTTCGGGAAGCACGTGGCTCGACAACAGGATCGTGTGCTCGCCGCCGAGCTCGTGGATGAAGTGGCGCGTCGCGCGGATCTGGGTCGGGTCGAGGCCGACCGTGGGCTCGTCGAGGATGAGTACTTTCGGGCGGTGCAGCAGTGCCGCGGCGATGCCGACTCGCTGCCGGTATCCCTTCGAGAGCTGTCCGATGAGACGCTTGGCGACCGGAGCGATCTCGACGCGGTCCATCGCCTCGGAGACGCGCACCGGAACGGAGCGGCGGGGGACTTCTTTGAGACGCGCGCGGAATCGCAGATACTCGCCCACGCGCATTTCGGGATAGAGCGGGACGTTCTCGGGAAGGTAGCCGGTCGCGCGGCGTGCTCCGATCGAATCGGAGAATACGTCGTGCCCGGCGACCTCAGCGTCACCGGACGTGGCGGCGACGAAGCCCGTGAGGATCTTCATCGTCGTCGACTTGCCGGCGCCGTTCGGCCCCAAGAAGCCGACGATCTCGCCTTCGGGAACCTCGAACGTGAGGTTGTCGACCGCGAGCGTGTCGCCGTAGTACTTCTCGAGATTTTGAACCCGAATCATGGAGGTTGCCCGTCGTTCTCGTCCCCGCCGTTCGGACGATGATCGTGCGAAC
>JAUIME010000383.1 GCA_030433195.1 bacterium | reverse complement strand
CAGTAGGTCGCGGCGGAGGTGATGGTGATCCCGCGCTCGCGCTCCAGCTCCATGGAGTCCATGGTCGCGCCCACGCCGTCCTTGCCGCGCACTTCGTGCATGGCGTGGATACGGTTCGTGTAGAACAGGATTCTCTCGGTCAGCGTGGTCTTGCCCGAGTCGATGTGGGCGCTGATTCCGATGTTGCGGAGTTTCTCCAGTTCGAACTTCATGGACCTTTCTCCCAGGGGGAAGGGCGAGCGGGGCGGCTACAAAAGTCGGAAAACCTACATTTTCCCTCGGCTTTCGGAGTCACGAAACCTGCCAAAAAACCGGAGTTTTTTCGTTGTCGACGGGGGTTCGAATCGTCTCGGATGGCGTCCCGGGGCGCGCGCCTGCGGCGACCTGTCGCAGGTGCGAGTCCGTAGCGATCCGGGGTTGGACGGACCGGCGGGCGCCGGGTACAGTGGCGACCTCGATCCGAAGCGCCTGTGCGAACACGAGTTTCGCACGGTTGCGTGAGGTGCCGGTGAGACCGCGTCGCGGCGGCGAGCCGTCCCTCCTGGCGGCACGGGCCGCCGCGAACCCGAGCGAGGTGATCCGATGACCGACCCCGATCGATCGACCGCTGCCGCCGGACCGGAGTCCCCGGAATCGGCCCCCCAGGCCGATGCCACGGCCGGAATCGAGTTCCTGCACGTCGATCCCGACGACTTCCTGCTCGACTCCTTCCGGCTCGGGCGCAAGGTGTTCGAGAGTGGTTTCCGGCCCAAGCACGTACTCTCGATCTGGCGCGGCGGGACGCCCGTCGGGCTCGGCGTCGATGCGTTCTTTCGCATGCGCGGCGTCTTCTTCAATCACACGACGATCGCGACCGAGTCGTACACGGGCGTGCAGCAACAAGGCGAAGTGACGGTCAAGGGGCTCGAGCACGTGGTCGAGGTCGTTTGCCCCGAAGACGGCTTGCTGATCGTCGACGACGTGCTCGAATCGGGTCGCACGATCGAGAAGATCCTCGAGCACCTGCGTCGTCGATCGCGCGCGAACATGCCGCGCGACATCCGCGTCGCCACGGTGCACCGCAAGCCCGAGCGCGTGCGTTTCGAAGGGCCGCCTGTCATCAGCCTGTACGACGTGCCCGGTGACGTCTGGATCGATTACCCGCACGAGCTCGCCGAGCTCGTCGTCGACGGCGATCCGACCGACGCGCGCATCCGCAACAAGAACGAAGACGTGTGGCACATCTTGCACGGCCCGATGCCCGAGCGCGAGACGACGGACGTCGACGGACCGTACCACGCTCCGTCGGCGCGTGAGCTGCTGCTCGATTCGATCCGGCTCGGCCGCATGGTCGCCGAAGACGAGAGCTTCCGCCCCGACTTTCTCGTGGCGTTGTGGCCCGGCGGTATCGACTCGGGCTTGCCCGTCCACGAAGTGTTCAAGTGGGTCGCGAAGAAGCGCCCCGGCGCGACCACGCCCGATCACATCAGCCTCACCACGGCGCGCACGCGCACGAGCTACCACTCCGAGATCATCGGCATCCACTATCTCGTCGAGCGCGTCGCGAATACGCACGACGTGCTCATCGTCGACACCACGTTCCGAAGCGGCCAAGTCGTGAACGACGTGCTCATGAAGCTCAAGGAAGCGATGCGCCGCAACCTCGATCCTGGGCGCGTCCGCGTCGCGAGCGTCTACCACAACCCCGAAGACACCTCGACATGGACCGTCCCCCGCGTGATCGACGGCCCGCACTACTGGGTCCGTCAGGTCGACTGCGAGATCGTCTACCCGCACAGCATCCAGAAGCTCCCCGACCCGCACGCCGACCTTCGTCGCGTCAACCCGAAGCTCCACGAGATCGTCTTCGGGGCGTCTTGAGGCGGTTTCGAGGGCTGTCGGCATCGAGCTCTTGCGGTCTCTTGTGATCGATCCACGCTTCGCGGTACGCTGGGGCCGAGGGCCCTGGGAGGGGCCATCGGGTCCCAGGATACGGAGGCAGCGATGACGAAGAATCGGTGGATTCTGCCGGTCGTAGTGCTTGCGTTGACGCTCGCGGCTCTCTATCTCGTGTTCGCCTCGCGCGACCGCTCCGAGTCGTTCGATAGCTCGTCGTCCCTTTTGACGGGGAACGGCGGACACGTGCAGCCCCCGGCGCTCCCCGAGTGGGCCGCGCCATCCCAGTCGGACGAGGCCCCGGCAGAGCACGATGCGCAATCGGTTCAGGATGCGCCGAGCGATTCGCCCCCCGAGAGCTACGAGTCGCTACTCGAACGGTATCGCGCCGTGTTCGACATCCCGTTGATCGATGGTCGCATCGACCCGGCCGCCGAGGCGATGATGGCCGAGCTCCTTCAGGCCATGCTCGTGGACGATCCGTATCAGTCCATCGAGAACCTGATCGGAGCGATGCAAGTGACGCCCGACGAATCGGCACTCGGCTTCCTGGCGAGAAACCATGCCGGCGGACTCCTCGAGGTCGTCATCGGACAGGACCTGCAGCTTGCGACGAGATGCCATTCCGAATTCGTCGAGAGTTCGGATCCTGCGACGCAGACGATGATGCTCGTCGGGCTCCTTCGTGAGAACGGGTTCCCCGAAGACAACGTGATCGACGACTTCGAGAAGGACATGTTCGAGATCGCGAAGCAAGCGGACGACGGACATCTCCGGATGTGGGCATTCGGGAGTATCGCGAAGTCCGCCGACTACGAACTGATGGACGAGATGGTGGACCATCTGCTCGAGGACGACCTCGCCCTCGTCGGCAGGGTGATGAAGTCGATCCATCGTCAGGAAGAGCGGTGGTCGGACAGATCTTCTCTCGGCGTCCGGAAGGCTCCGACCGAGGTACGAAACAGCAAGCTCGAGCATGCGAGGAAGATCCTCGAGTACGGCGCGTCCACCCGAGAGGACTTCACGCATCTCATGACGGCGTTGCACGACATGGGGCAGGAGCACTACATCCACGTCCTGCGGGCCGGGCTTCGCGAGGAGGATTTCGACCCGGCCTACCTCGCGTCGATCGACCGGTTCTTGGAGACGGTCTCGGAGCCGATTGCGATGCCCGCCGCAGGGGATCGCAGGAAGTAGACCGCCCGAGCCGGGGCCCTGCGGTCGGCGAGATACCGCGCATCGAGGCCGCCCGGACGGGAGTTCTCACGTCGGCGCGCCGGTCGTCCGATACCTTGTCCGGGCGACCGAGGCAGTGTATCGTGACGCCCCCGAATCACCCCGCACCCGCACCCTTCGGATCGGCAGTCACCGCAACGGAAAGGCGACCCTCGTGAATTTCTTGAAGCGCTGGATGAGGAAGAGGAAGTACGGCGAGGCGATCGTCATCGTGTCGGGGCTCCCGCGCTCGGGCACCTCGATGATGATGAAGATGCTCGAGGCCGGCGGGGTCCAGCCGATGACCGACAACGTCCGCACGGCCGACGTCGACAATCCGAAGGGTTACTACGAGTACGAACGCGTCAAGGATCTCGAGAACGAGAAGGACAAGTCGTACATCCGCGACGGCCGTGGCAAGGTGCTCAAGGTCATCTCGTTCCTGCTGAAGTTCCTGCCGGAAGAGAACGCGTACAAGGTCATCTTCATGGCGCGCGACCTCGACGAAGTCATCGCGTCGCAGAACAAGATGTTGCACCACCGCGAAGAGGCCAACCCGATTCGCGACGCCGAAGCCAAGGAGCTCTACGGCCGACACCTCATCAACGTGAAGGTGCATTGCCAGATCAAGGACAACTTCGAGTACCTCGAGATCCCGTATCGACAGGCGCTCAACGAGCCCGAGAAGATCGTGCGGGCCGTGAACGAGTTCTGTGGCGGAACGCTCGATACGGTCGCGATGGGGAAGATCGTCGACAAGAACCTCTACCGCAATCGCAAGGAAGACCTGAAGGACGGCGAGAGCGACAAGGGCGACGACCCGAAGGACGGCAAGGGCGACAAGGACGGTGATCCGAAGAACGGCGGCGACAAGGCGTGAAGGACGAATAAAGACGACACTCGGGAGCACGGGTGACGTCGAGAATGGCGACGGGACGTGTGGCGAACCGGAGATGGCGGCGTAGACCGCCATCGTGAGCCGATGCACGAAGCAGGCCGCCGGACCGTCGAGTCGAGGAGGATCCACCATGATCCGAATGACACGACGAGTCGTCGCGGCGGTCGCGATGGCGAGTCTCGCTCGTTGGGCGGCGTCGAGCGATCACTCGGATTCGGCGAGCAGCTCCTCGATGATCGCACGGAAGTCGGCGCGTAGCTCGTCGTAGGCTTCGCCCGTTGCCGGTCCCGTGAATCCCGTGTGGATCGCGCGCACGCGCCCGTCGCCGTGCAGGAAGACCGTCGTCGGGAACGAACGTACGCGATCGAGCAATCCGAGCGACTCGGTCGCCTTCGCCTTGTCGGCCACGCCCGCGACGAGGATCGGGTACGTCACGCCGTGGCGCTTCGCGTAGTGCCGTGCTTGTTCAGCATCGCGTTCGTGCTCGCCGGTGAGCTCGAACGCGAGCCCGACGACCGAGAGCCCCTGCGGTCCGTACTCGCGGTGCAGCTTCGCCATGAAATCCGACGCGTCGTGGCAGTTGGGACACCAGCTCCCGAAGATCTGCAAGATGCGCGCCTTGCCGGCGAATGCGGGATCGGCGAGCGAGCGCGGTGTCCCGGCCAGGTCGGGGAAGGACACGTCTTCGAGCGCCAGCGCGTCGTTCCAGCTCGTCTGTTCGAAGGCGTCGGGGAGCGCCGCTTCGGGTTCGCGCGTTGCCGTGAACGTCTCGTGCCAGTTGGCCGACGACCAGAAATCGCCCGTGAGCTTGCCGTCCTCCACCGTTCGAATGTGGAACAAGAACGCGTGCGCGCCGTCGAAGCACGAAAGCCGCAGAGTGCTTCCGTCTGCGTTCCCACGGGCATTCCCCGCGAGAAAGCGATAGTCGCCCGTCGTCGTGAGAATCGTGCCGTAAACGACGTCGGACCCCGGCTCTTGCTCGAACACGGCGACCGCGGGATCGTCGCTGCTCTCGAAGTCGACGGCCCAACGACCTCCGAACGATGCGTGCCTCGCGTGTTCGTCGGCATCGAAGTCGATGAACCGGCGCGCGTCGTTGCGCGTGGCATGGACGAACATGTCGGCCCACTTGTCGACGCCGCGCCGCTTCTTCCATCGCCCATTCCACACGCCGTCCTTGCCCGGTGTGAGGTTGAAGCGCGAGTCGTAGTGCGGCATGTCGAACACGAGCGTCGCGCCGTCGAGCGTGACGGACGGCACGTCGATCCACTCGGTCCCGTTTCCGATCTGCGCGCGCAGCTCGTCGTTCGAGTCGTCGATGACGAGCTGGAACGGAAGGTCGCCGCCTGGACTCTCGATCCAGGCGCGCCAGATCCCCGCGACGGGCGACGCGTGCCCCGCGCGCCTCCAGAAGCCTTGCCGAGACCACTGTTCTTCGCTGTACGTCCAAGTCTTGCCGAAGCGGCCGTCGCCGTCCGGGTCGAGCATGGTGATCTTCGCATCATGACGTCGTGGAAGGTGGAGGACGAGGATGGGGCCGACGCGGTCATGGTCGAGAAGCTCCATGTC
>JAUIME010000382.1 GCA_030433195.1 bacterium | reverse complement strand
CCCGGTGCCGGCCGGTTCCGTCAGGCCCAGTCAATCAGGCCCGGTTCCGTCAGGCCCAGTCAATCAGGCCCGGTCGATCCGGCCTCGTCGACCCGGCCCCGGGCGCCGCGTCAGTCCCCGGCCTGCCGGCTGCCGAACAACCCGTCTTCTTCCATCGCGAAGAAGCAGAATCGCACGGTCCGGTCGAGCGGACGCTTCGCGAGGACCCGAGCGATCTCGAGGAGTCCCGCGACGCCGCTCGTGTTGTCGTCGGCGCCGGGGCTGTGCGGGTGCGTGTCGTAGTGCGCGCCGATCTCGAGGATGCGTCCCGGTTGCTTGCTGCCGACCACCTGCGCGACGATGTTGCGATGCTCGCGCTTCTCGCCGACGAAGCCTTCCCAACGCGAACGCGCCTCGAATCGCTCCTCCTCGGGAACGTATCCGTAGTCGATGAGCTGGCGAATGATGTACTCGGCGGCCGCGTTCGTGGGCTCGGGGAGGTGCGACGGCCGCGGCCCGATCTCGACGAGCTTCTCGACGTGGCTTCGCGCCGATGCGGGAGTGATGGCGACGATCGCCTCGACGATCTCGGCATCGGGCGGTCGCTGCTTGCACGACACGAGCGTCGACGCGACCCAGAGCCAAGCGAGCACCGCGACGACTCCCCGCCGCCCCCCGAGGAGCGCGAGCGCGCGTCGCGTTCCCGCAGTCTGTCGCCGATCGAGCTGTCGGTCGTCCTGTTCCGTTTCGAGCATGGCGCCATCGTAACGCGCCCGACGACCCGCGACAACCGCTTGACCTCCTCTGCGTGGTCCCCTATGTTCCAACCAACGGCGAACGCATCACGTCGGAGGCGAGCGACCCTGGGCGGGGTCGACGACGCCCGCAACCGCCCTTCGGAATCGACGACTTCGTCGGCGGCGAAGATCCGAGCGGTGCGAACGAGATTCATCACGGCTGAGGGAGGGAGATCCTTGCAACGACTCGACCAAGCCGGGGGCCGACGGGCCGCCGCTCCGCGTCACTTCGTACACCTGGCGTCCGCCGGACGCCGGTTTCGCGACCACGCCGGCACCCAGCCCCGATCCGCGCGGCGCAGCTTCGCAGAGCGCGCGGCGCGCGCCGGCCTCGCGCTCGGAATCCTCGCCCTCGTGGCGACGACGGGCTGTCGGCAGCGTGAAGTACGCGACGACGCGGTCGATCGCTACAGCCGCCCGCTCGCACCCGGGCAGATGGCTCTCGAGCTCGTGCCGTCCCACGAGCAGCCCGACTTCTCGATCGGCTTCGGATCCGATCGCGCGGCACTCCTCGAAGCGATCGACGAAAGTCTCGCCTACTACGCGAAGCCGTCGTCCAAGCGATACTTCCCGTACCTGACGATCACGCACGATCGCGCCGTGCGGAGCCTCGAAGCCCTGCGCGAACTCGTCGAGTCGCACGTCAACGGCGCGACCCTTCATCGCGAAATCGCCGCACGCTTCGACGTCTACCAATCGGTCGGCTGCGACGATGTCGGCACCGTTCTCTTCACGGGCTATTGCGAACCGATCTACGCCGGGAGTCGCAAACCGACCGCGGAGTTCCGCTACCCGCTGTACCAGCTACCGGAAGACCTCGTGAAGAGCCCCGAAGGCAAGTGCCTCGGACGCCGTCGCGCCGACGGTTCGCTCGAACCGTACCCCACGCGTTACGAGATCGACGCCGAGGGCGTCTTGCGCGGGCGCGATCTCGAGCTCGTGTGGTTGAACGATCCGCTTGCCGCATACGTCGTGCACGTGCAAGGTTCGGCGCGCCTGCGATTGCCCGACGGCAGCGAGATGCGCGTCGGCTATGCGGGCAAGACCGACCGCCCCTACCGAAGCCTCGGCGAGAAGCTCATCGACGACGGCAAGATCCGCCGCGACGACATCTCGCTCTTCACGATCCGCAAGTACTTCGATCGCCATCCCGACGAACTCCATCGCTACCTCGGGCACAACGAGTCGTACGTGTTCTTTCGCCAAACGCACGACGGTCCGTACGGAAGCTTGAACGCCAAGGTCACGCCGATGCGTACGATCGCGACCGACAAGAGCGTGTTCCCGCGCGGCGCGATGGCGTTCCTCGACACGCGACTGCCGAAGCTCGTCGACGGCTATCGCATCGCACCAAGGCCGTACCGTGGCTTCGCGCTCGATCAGGACACCGGCGGCGCCATCCGTTCCGCAGGACGCTGCGACGTCTTCATCGGAACCGGGCCCGAAGCCGAACGCATCGCCGGGCACACGAAGTTCGAGGGTCGGCTGTACTACCTGTTCCTCAAGGAAGCCGAATCGCGCCAGCGAACCGCGGCCGCGAAGGCGAGCGAAGACCGAACGGCGCGTCGCTGAAAACGAGCGGAAACGTCTGACCGAACCGCAGAAGCTCAGTCCGTGTCGTCGCGGAGTTCGTCTCGCAACTCTTCGCGAATGCGATCGGCCCAGGGGCTCTCGGGATCGATCTTGAGATACGTGAGCCAGTGCTCACGCGCCGCGCCGAGATCGCCCACCAAGCGGTACGTCTCCGCGAGGTTGTAGTGCGGATCGGGATAGTCCGGCGCGAGGTCGATCGCACGTCGATACGCAGCGATCGCCTCTTGCAGCTCCTCGAGATCGCCGTGCACGTTGCCGAGGTTGTTCCACGCTTCCACGTACTCGGGATCCATCTCGACGGCTTGGTGAAAGCGCTCGGCCGCGCGTTCTTTGCTCCCGAGATTGTAGAGCACGTTCGCGAGATTGAAGCACAACACCGGCTGCGGCCCCGCCACCGACAGCGCGCGTCGATAGGCGCGCTCGGCGTCTTCGAGGCGACCGGCTTGTTCGTGATGCAGCGCGAGGTCGAGCCAGTCGTCGATGCTCGTCGGTTCGGGTTGCGGCGGATCTTCACGCTCCGCATCGAGATCGAACACGAGCTGACCCGACGGCTCGGCGAGGATCCCCTCGTCCGTGCGCACGAGCACGCGCCCGGCACGCTCGACCAGCTCGAACGACGCGAGCGGCCGATCGATCTCGGGACGCCAGCGCTTGAACTCCCTCACGCTTTCGCGGATCCGTTCGAGACTCATCCCCGACTTCGAAAGCTCGACGAGCGTCTTCGCATCGCGCACCTGGTGAAAGTCGAAGTAGCATAGGCGATGCACGACCTTCGCGGCACGAATGAGCCCCACGCGCATCCAAAGACGAATGCGATCGCGCGGCACATCGAGAATGCGACCGAGCTGCGCGGTCGTGTAGTAGCGGTGGACGCCGCCCTCTCGATCCTCGAGACCGAGCGAACGCAAGAACTCCTTCTCGGCGACGATGCGTACGGGGCGTCCTTCGCGGATCAGCTCGCGCGCACGCAGCAGCTTGGCGGAAGGGTGTCCGGCGCGATCGAGCGCGGCCGCGTCTTCGGCGACGACGACGATGGTACGCACGCGCGACGGCTTCGACGCGATGCGGCCGCCGCAGGCTTCGACGAGCTCTTCGGCCTCTTCGTGCGTCATGCTCGCGAGACGCCCGACGAGGACCACGGACGCATCACGCAGCAACGTCGGGTTCACGTCCTGGGCACGATCGGCTTCGGGCATCGAACGCTCGCGATCAGGCCTTCTTCTTGCGGCTCTTCGACGCGGTCGGCACGGGCCGCGACACCGAAGATCCGCTCGGCGCCATCTTCTTGGCGACGCGCTTGCTCGAACCCGCCACCTTGCGCTGGGTCTTCTTCTTGCCGGACGTCGCCATCTTCTTCGACGACTTCGACGCCTCGGCAACGCTCTGCTTCAGCGCTTCGAGCAGGTTCACGACCGGACGTTCTTCGACGGCCGGCGGCGTGACGATCTCGCTTCCCTCGACCTTCGCTTGGATCAACGCCGTCAGCTTCTCGACGTAGTCGTCCTTGAACTCCGAGTAGTCGAACTCGTCGAGCTTCGTCGCGTCGATGAGCATCTTGGTGAGCTTGACTTCGTCCTCGGTGTAGTCGGTCTTCACGATCTCGTCTTCGAAGATTGCGGCCTTCTTCACCTGCGAATCGAGCGAGAGCACCGACATCGAGAGCAGTTGCTCGTGCGGACGCAGCAAGACGAGTTGCTCGCGTCCCGAGATCACGACCTCACCGATCGCGTGCACGTCTTCTTCGACCATGCACTCGCGCAGCAACGTGTACGGCTTCTGTCCCATCGGACCGTCGGGCACCAGGAAGTACGAGCGCCCCTTGAAGTACATCGCGTCGATGCGACCCGCGGGAATGAATCCCTTGAACGAGACCGACTTGTCGCTCTCCGGGCGCAGCTTCTCGACCTCGTCGGGATTCACCTCGACGTACTGGCCCTTCGTGTACTCGTAGCCGGAGACGATCTCGTCCTTCTCCACTTCGCCGTGGATCGGACACACCTTCTGGTAACGGATCCGGCTGTGGCACTCCTTGTGGAGCTGGTTCAACGCGATCTCGGAGCGATCCGAAGAATTCGCCGTGAACGCTTTCACGGGCACCGACACCAAACTCAAGCGCAGGAAGCCCTTCCAACTGGAACGTGGAGCCATGACAAGACCTCGTGACCTCGGGTGACCAGAACACCGCCGGCGGTCGCGCAGGCGGCAATCCAAGAGTACCGGAGCTTCCTATCGGTCGCAATGCCGGGCCCCTCCACCGCCGCGTCGACGAAAAGTCGTGGCCGGCCCGCGAGCCGACGCTACAATCCCGCCCATGCCCTCCTCGATCCAGAAATCGCTCTTCGAGCTCGACGCGATCTTCCAGGGCGGCGACGTCCACACCGCCGACGGCCTGGCCCTCGAGATCGGCGTATCCTCCCGAACCATCCATCGTTACATCAAACGGCTACGCGACGATTTCGGGGCGCCCGTCGCCGGGGGTGCCGACGGATTCCGTTACGAGCGCCCCTTCTCGCTGAAGCCGTTCGAGCTCGACGAGCGGGACCTGTTCGCGCTCTACTCGGCCCGATCGGTGCTCGAACCCTACCGCGGGACGTTCCTGACCTCGCAAATCGATGCGCGCATCGCCGAGTTGACGGCCGGGCTCCTCGACCGACTGCCCCGCGACGGGCTCGACCTGCGCGAGTACCTGTCGTTTCACCTGACGGGGGTGCCGTCGACCGAGCTCGATTCGCTCATGGAGCTCCTCGAGGCGTCTCTCATGCGCCAGCAGCTCGAGATCGAGTACCACACGCCCGGATCCGAGTCGGACCGGCGCCGTCGCGTCGATCCGCACGCGCTCAGCAACCGCGACGGGGTCTGGTACCTGGTCGCGCACGATCACCGACGCGCCAAGATGATCCCGTTCAACATCTCTCGCATCGGCAAGTTACGGCGGACCGGGCGGACCTTCGACCGCGACCCGCACTTCTCGCTCGAGCACTTCTTCCGCGACGCCTTCTCGGTGATGCGCGGCGGACGTCCCGAAACCGTGCGCATCCGGTTCTCGAAGCAGAAAGCCCACTTCCTGCGCGAACGCGAGTTTCATCCCACGCAGGTGCTGCGCGAGCGCGATGACGGCGGCCTCGATTGCGAGCTCACGATCGACGAACCCGGCGAGATCATGCCCTTCGTACTTCGATTCGGAGCCGGA
>JAUIME010000381.1 GCA_030433195.1 bacterium | reverse complement strand
CACCGATCGCTTTCACTACGAAGACATTCGATACCCGAATTCCGTGTGTACGGACCGGGGTGACACCAAGGGCAAAGAGAGAAGGGAGACCCGATGAGATTCCGATGGAGTTGGACGGTCGTCGTTGCGGCGGCCGGTTTCGGATTCTTGTGGCTCGCGAATCCGACGCGATCACAGGAGGCCCCGCCGGGGGCATCGCTCGCGAGCGGCAAGTTCCACGGGAACTTCGCGCGCCACGATGCGAACGAACAGATGTCCGTCCTCGTCTTCATGAAGGACGCGGTCGACATCGACGGTTTGAGCGGGGCGCTGGACGCTTCGCGAGCCAAGATGCGCGATCGTCACGAAGCGGTCGTCACCACGCTGCAGGCTCGCGCGTCGGTGATGCTCGATGCGATCTCGGTGGATCTCGCCGAGAAGCTCGCCGCCGGCGAGATTACGCGCTTCGACGAGTATTGGGTCGCGAATGCGGTCCGCGTCGACGGTCCGCGGACCATCGTCGAGGAACTGGCGCTGCGCGACGACGTCGAGCGGGTCTACTACAACTACGGCATCGAGACGATTCTCCCGGTCGACGAGCCGACGCCTGCGGGCGACGGCGCCGGCCCGCTCGCGGGTGCGGTCGAGCCCGGTGTGGACGCCGTGCGCGCGCCCGAAGTCTGGGCGATGGGCTTCGATGGTACCGGCGTTCTCGTCGCGAACATGGACACGGGCGTCGACGGCAACCACTCGGCGCTCGCGAGCCGTTGGCGCGGCGTTGCCGATCCGCGCTACGCGGGTCACCCGGAGTGGGCATGGTTCGATCCGTTCGCGGGTCAGAACAACTTCCCGTACGACAACAACGGCCACGGAACGCACACCATGGGTAGCGTCTGTGGGGGATCGCCGGGCGACGGAATCGGCGTCGCCCCGGGCGCGCAATGGATCGCGGCCGGCGCCATCGACCGTGGGGGCGGCATCCCGCAGACGGTCGCCGATGCGATCTCGTCGTTCCAGTGGATGCTCGATCCGGACGGCGATCCGCAGACCAACTTCGACGTCCCCGCCGTGTGCTCGAACTCGTGGGGTCTCGTCGATTCGCACGGCTATCCGCCGTGTGACGACACGTTCTGGGGTTTCCTCGATGCGTGCGAAGCGGGGGGGATCGTGATCGTCTTCTCGGCCGGTAACGAAGGCTTCAGCGGCCTCCGCCGTCCGGGTGACCGCGCCTCGACGCCGTACGACACGCTCGCCGTCGCGGCGGTCGACGCCAACACGGGGAGCTGGCCGATCGCGTCGTTCTCGTCGCGCGGGCCGACCTTCTGCACGCCGCTCGGCAACGCGGCGATCAAGCCCGACATCTCGGCGCCCGGAGTCAGTGTGCGTTCGGCGTGGCCGGGTGGTGGCTACCAGAGCCTCAGCGGAACCTCGATGGCGTCGCCGCACATCAACGGCGTCATCGCGCTCATGCGCCAGGCGAACCCGGATCTGCCGTCGAACCAGATCAAGCAGATCCTCTTCGATACGGCCGTCGACCTCGGTCCGGCGGGTGAAGACAACGATTACGGATGGGGGATGGTCGACGCGGTCGAGGCCGTTACGGAAGCGCTCGCGCTCACGTCGCTGTCGTTCGACTTCCCGAGCGGCCGACCCGAGTTCGTGCATCCGAACGGCGGCACCACGATTCGCGTGGTCGTCTCGGGGCAGTCGGTGCAGCCCGAGCCCGGCACGGGCATGCTGCACTACGACAACGGCACCGGCACGTACACCGCGATTCCGATGCAAGTCGTGAGTCCCAACGTCTACGACGCCGTGTTCCCGTCGTTCCCGTGCGGCGATACGGTCACCTACTACGTCAGCGCCGAGACCGTCGACAGCGAGGTCGTGACGAACCCGTTCACGGCTCCGGACAACACCTACGCGTCGCTCGCCTACGCGGGAACGACGGTCGCCTTCTCGGACGACTTCTCGAGTGACACGGGCTGGAGCGTCGTGAACGACCCCGGCCTCAGCGATGGACCGTGGGAGCGAGCCGTGCCCGCGGGCGGCGGCGATCGTGGGGATCCTGCCACGGATTCGGACGGCAGCGGCCCGTGCTACGTGACGGACAACGCCGACGACAACTCGGACGTCGACGACGGCTCGACCTTCTTGATCTCGCCGATCGTCGACTTCACGAACGGTGCCGACGCCATCGTCGAGTACGACCTCTGGTACACGAACAACGCGGGCGCGGATCCGAACAACGATCTGTTCCGCACGTACGTGTCGAACGACGGCGGCTCGACGTGGGTGCTCGCCGAGACCTTCGGTCCCGTGACTGCGGCCGGTTGGTCGACGAAGAGCTTCCGCGTGGCCGACTTCGTGACGCCGACGGCCAACGGCCGCGTGCGATTCGAAGCGTCCGACCTCAACGACGGCTCCGTCGTCGAAGCGGGTATCGACGCGTTCCGCGTCTTCTCGTACGACTGCGGTACGCCCGATCCGACCTTCACGGTCACGTTGACGTCGGGCAATACGACGGTGTCGCGTGGCTCGGCGTTCGTCTTCGATCTCGAAGTCACGAACGACGACGGCGGCAGCGGACACGACATCGAGATCTGGGCGTCGCGCGACCTTCCGGGTGGCGGTTCGCAGGATCCGTGGCGCGGTCCCAAGCAGCTCAGCTTCTCGGCCGGACAGACGCGCAACTTCGCGAACCGCACGGTCAACGTCGGACTGGGCGCGGCGCTCGGTACGTATCGTCTGTACGTCCGTGTCGCGGATCAGCTCCCCGGCCCGGTCTGGGGCGAGGACTTCATCGAGTACGAGGTGGTTCCCTGATTCGAACCGGTCGACGTGGTGATCGCCGCGTTCGGCCGTAGCAACGATCTCTCGCGCGGGGCATCGGGCTCGAGCCCGGTGCCCCGCGTTCTTACGCCCGACGCCCTGGAGTCACGGCCGGCTCGCGACGCCGCGAGTGTGGCCTTCGGTCGCCGTAGGGCGGCTTTCGGGGATTCCGAGCCCCGGATCCGGGCGTCTGAGTTATACTGACGACTTGTACCCGGGAGGCGCGTTCGTGCCTTCCCACCGACATCGCGATTCGATTCGCGATGCTCCGACCACTCCCCGAACCCGTACGGACGGATCGGTATACCCGGAGCGCCGTTCGTACCCCGAACCAAGGAGTTCTCGATGCGTCGATCGATTCGGACGGGCGGCTTGGCGCTGCTTGGCCTCGCGCTGCTCGCGACCACCGGCTTTGGCCAAACGACCAAGGTCTACTTCACGGAAACCCAGTTCGGTCCGCCCCTCCAATACGAGGTCTTCGCGGACGGCACGGGACGCACGACGTTCAATATCATCCCCGCGGCCGACTTCTTGCCGCAGGGCCTGGTTTTCACGCCTGACCACCAGAAGCTGTTCTACTGCAACCAGAATGGTGGCATCGGATCCGTGATGAGCATCAACGCCAACGGGACCGGCCGTACGTTCGTGGTCAGCGGCCTTCAGGACGCTCGAGGCATCGAAGCGGACTGGGCCAACGACAAGCTCTACTTCACGGACCGCGCCACCAAGATCATCTATCGTGTGAACACCGACGGATCGGGCATCCAGCCGATCATCTCGGGAACCGACCGCGTCGAGCGCATCGCTCTCGACCTCGTCAACAACAAGATCTACTTCGGCAACTCGACGCAGAAGTCGATCGAGCGCGCCGACCTCGACGGATCGAACCGCGAGACCGTGATCGGCGCTCCGTCGGTGAACACCCCGAGCGGCATCTGCCTCGACGTTGCGGCCGGCAAGATCTATTGGGTCGACTCGGCTCCGGTGACCAACTACGTGGCGCGTTGCAACACCGACGGCTCGGGCTTCGAGGCGATCGTCGACGGCCCGCAAGCGTCGTCGGGCCTCCTCGACATCGACATCGATCCGGTCAGCCAGCGCGTTTACTGGGTCGACAACCTCGGCCAGACCGAGAAGGGTTTCTGGCTCGCGAACACCGACGGCACGGGCGCGACGCGATTCAAGACGACCGGTACGGCCAACGGCCTCGCGCCGACGACGATCCTCGTCTCGGTCGACCCCGATACGCTCCTGCCGTGCACCGCGGGTACCGTCAACCTCGGACAGGGCGCCCGCACCGACGTTCTGTTCGTGAACGGTTCGGCGGGCGGCGCGAACCGCGAAGTCAACGTGGTGGCGAGCAACGAGATTCTCGCGACGATCGCCAAGCCGCCGGCAGGCGGTAACGGTCGTTACGTGATTCACGGGAACCTCGGACGCCCGTCCGAGCTGTCCGTAACGCCCCTGCCGCGCATGATCGGGGACACCTGCTTCCCGGTGCTGCTCCGCGACGGCGCGACGCCGGACGTGGTGGCCAACAGCGCGCGCAACTACGACCTCGTCGGGGAGAACATGTTCTTCGGCACGCCGACGGCGGTCCCCGCGAAGGCGCCGGCGACCATCATCCAGCGCACGAACGATCCCAACCTGTCGCCCGGAACCGTCCTGTCGATCCAGGGCGCGATCTTCGATCCGGGCTCGGCCGTCGCTCGCGGCGTCAGCATTACGAACCTCGTTACGCTCGTGGTTCTGTAGTATCCCTCGCCGCTCGAGCGGCAACGAAACGAAACGAACCGACCCGACCCGGCTCACGCACTTCGTGAGTCGGGTCGTTTCGTCTCTGGGCCGGTCGCGTCATCGGGGCCGGTCGCGTGGTCGGGCGCGTCGTCGGGCGCGTTGCCGGCGATCGTCACCGCCAGCCCCGTCGCGTGAACACCGCGGCGGCCGCCACGTGCCAAAGGGCGACGAGAATCGCCATGCGGACGAAGAGCGGATGCGCGAGGATCCCGAGGGCCGGGCGGGGCGCCGGGGTCGACACGCTCGCGAGTGTGAACGTCAGGGCGTAGGGCTCGAAGAGTGCTTCGCGGACGAGGGAGAACGCCGCGAACTTCGTCGACAGGAAGAAGACGATGCCGATCGCCATGAGGTAGGCGAACGAGAGCAGGCTCGCCGCCGAATGCGAGCGTGCGAGCGAGGCGAGCAGGGTGCCGATGGCGAGGAAGCCGAGCGTCGTGATCCCCGTCGTCGCGTAGAACAACGGGCGACCGAGGACGCTCGCGTCGAGGAGTGCCGCGATGGCGATGCAGAGACCGACCGACAGGATGGCGTGAAACGCGTACCGCGCCACGAGGAGCTCCGACGCGCGGGCGCGTGTGAGCGCCACGGCTCGGAGGGTGCCTTGCTCGCGTTCTTGGCTCGCGAACGAAACGAGAAGGGCGAGCGCGGCGAAGAACTGCGTCGAGAGCAAGAGCATCGTGGCGATCAGCGGGAGGGTCAGCAGGTCGCCCACGGCGAGTTCGTCGACGGCCGGGCGGGCGGGGCCGGCGATCGGTACGACGTCTTCGTAGAAGATCGGGAAGCCCGTGGTGAGCGCGGTCGCCTGCGACATGAACCAACGGGTCCAAGGCCACAGGACCGAGGGGTCGCTGCCGGGATGTCGGTAGCGCACATGCTGTCGACCGTCGGCGTAGCGCCCGCGAAGCTCGATGGCGCAGACCCCGGGTGGATACGGGATCGGCGTGTCGGCGTCGAAGCCGCCGAAGCGCTC